>JAGLZW010000003.1 GCA_023131225.1 Candidatus Bathyarchaeota archaeon
TTTCTTACCATCAAATAAAGGATTCAAAAAGAGACTATTTCTTCTAGTTGAAGAACAGATGAAAACGATAAGTTGGATCTCTACAATCAATTGCATCATCCGAAAATCAAAATGGAAAGAATATCCTTTCGATGAAAATCTGTTAAACATAATCCCGGAAACAAGAAAATACGGCGGTGAAGATTATGACTGGACCTTAGAAATGCTTGCAAGAGGATACAAGATAGTTTTAGATCCAGATTTCAGCGTTGTTCACACTCACGAGGAAGATATAGTGTTTGAAGTCTGTAGAGACTTGAGAAACTATTTTGTTTATAAAAAGCTCCGAGAAAAAATCAAAAGGTTGAAAAGGCCAAGACACTCGTTTAAATTCTTGAAAAAGCAGTAGAATTAGCTATTTTTCTAAGCCTAGCCAAAGATGATCGGATACTGGTCTGATAAATTTGCTTACACTACCATCTTTATGTATAATGAGCCGTTTCTCTGAAGAAGAAAAAAGTTCACCTATAATAATTGCGGCAATCCTGTTCTTTTCAAGAACCCTCACAACCTTGTCGGCAGCGCTTCTTTTCACAGCGATTAACAGGCTCCCAGAAGCAATGAGTTGCAGCGGGTCAATCTGGAAGAATTCGCATATTTTCAATGTTTCTTCAGCAATTGGCATCTTTTCTTCATAAACCTTGAACCCTACTCTTGAGGCATCAGCCAATTCATGTATTCCGCCTGCAACTCCGCCTTCTGTGGGGTCATGCATTGCTGTTACGTGGCCTGTTTGGAAGGCCAAGATTGCTTCTTTCACTATGCTTATGTGGTTGAAGAAATTTTCAGCTTTTCTTAAGGTTGATTTTCCTATCTCCCTCTCAAGTTGAGCGTGCTTGTCCGCTGCCAGAATAGCTGTACCCTCTATCCCCGCAGATTTCGTGAGTATCAGTATGTTGCCAGCTTTCGCGTCCTGTGCTGTTACATAACATCCTTTTTCAGTTATGCCCATGCAGCAACCGATAACTATTGGGAATGGTAGGTTAGGTGTGGTTTCTGAGTGCCCGCCAGTTATGGCTAAGCCCAGTTTTTTGGCTCCCACGTCTATCTGTTCGCAGATGGTTCTCACAGTTTTTCTTGTTGCGTTTTCGGGCAGTAGAAGGCAGGAGGCAAAGAAGGTTGGTTGTACGCCGAAGGTGGCTACGTCGTTCGCATTTATGTTTACCGCCAGCCATCCTATTCTTTCTAAAGCACCAGTGATTGGATCCATAGAAGTAACGAGTAACTTGTTTCCAACTTCAATTACAGCGCCATCTAAACCGTAAGATGGCCCTACAACAACTTCTCTACGTTTTGAGCCTAAGTGTTTGAGAATTACTTCTTTAAGGATTTCCGGCGGAACTTTTCCATAGGGAAGTTTCATATGCTCGTAACCTCATAGTGCTTTAAATTCATTCTATTTTGACGTTACTATTTAGTAGCATGTTAGCAGAGCCTTAAATACTAAAATGTGTAGTGCGTCGAAAAAGTTAGCTAGCTTCGCATAATTTGAGGCAATCTTTTTCGTAAAACTACAGCTATGGGGATTCCTATAAGCCCTCCAATGACTATTTGACCTATATTCCCAGGGATTTCTAACAATGCGGCCTCTGGTCCCCATAGATATATTTCAACTATGAAATATCCAACGATCATTTCAACTCCAGCCACAATCACAGCGAATATATCTCGAAAAACACTCTTTTTATTCGTAATGAAACCCGCAAGGAAGCCCTCTGCACCTTTTATGAACAAAGTTGGGATTGCAAATACCGGAAATCCAATTATATCTGCCAATGACGAGCCTATTCCTCCAGCAACACCGCCAACAACAGGCCCGAAGGTTAATGCACTAACAAAAACCATCACATCTCCAACGTTAAAATATCCTCCCATAGGATTCGGAATTCGTATGAGTAGAGTTGCCACACAAACTAGCGCTGCCATGACTGCCCATAACGTTATTTGAATCAATGTTACTTTCATGGAGTTGATTTGCATGTCCTTAAATGAGAGGCAACTCGTATAAAAAATGTACTTAGCATAGTCATATTCAGCTTTAACCTCTTTTTGGCTGTTGTTATGTTTATTCTTCTCTTTTTTCCGGTTCATGAACTAGAGTAAGCGTCACAAAGAAGGCGGGGACAGTAAAAGCTATTGCAAGAAGGAAGGGCAGCTGTGGAGAAACATGCTCGTACAAGATACCTCCAATAAGGCTGCCAAACGCCATCAATATGAAATTTACAAAGTTAGTGAAGCCATTTACCTTCCCACGTTGTTCCTTTGGAACAAGATCAGCTTGCAAAGCACCAAAAGCCGAGTTCATCATAACCTGCGCCGCGCCCACCAACACGAGAGAAACAAAGAGCCTTAGCACATCTCCATTTACGTAAAGCCACATTGAAACCCCGAACATTACATATGCTCCCAAGAGTGGCAGCTTTCTGTTGAATTTGTCCACCGCCTTTCCTATAGGAATAGCGAGAACTATCATCGTAACAAACAATGCTGTGAGGATGAGCGGCCAGACGGCCTTGTCTATTAGAAGCTCTTCTACAGCGTATACGACAAAGTATAGCTGAACCATGGCAATTCCAAAAATGGTTATCACCCCGGAAAGGAACAGATAAAACATTGAACGAGGCAGTGTTTTCCAGACGCCAAAGCTCTCTTTTAGGGCAATCGGATAGCTATGCAGGAGTTCATTTAAGCTGGGTTTTTTAGCATTTACCACTGTTTCCTTTAATCGCAATAGTCTGAGGAATGCTGCAATTAAGAAGAAAACCACGACAACGCCATAGCCTATTCTCATGCCTTGAACCAGACCAAACTGACCGTAAAGTATGCCTGCGACAAAAGGTCCTGGAGTGGTGGCAGCACTTGTTATAAGCATGATTAAGCCAAATCCCATGCCTCTTCTTTCAGAGGGCACCGAATCAGCAATCATCGCCATCAAGGCTGGCTGATAGGTTGAGTTGAACAGACTCATTAACACGGCGCCAATCAATATGAAGTGCCATGAAGGCGCAACTGCGTATAGAATGAAGGAAAGCGCAACCCCGAAAGTCATGGAAGAAATGAGCCACTTTCTGCCAAACTTATCTGCCAAGTAGCCACCTGGAAACTGCATCGAAGCTAAAGCTAGAAATGAAAAAAGACCAATCATACCAAGAACTGTTTTCGTTGCTCCCAGCTCAAGAACGTAAAGTGAATAATAAGTCGCTGGAAGTTCCATGGCGAAATCTATTAGAATCCAGCTTACCACCAGAACGGCGTAATTGCCTTTAATGAACGAGAATTCCTTTCTTAGACCTTTAACAAACGGCGTTTTTTGCGTCTCCTTTCATGCACTCTTATACTTTGAGCAGTGAAGTTATTGTTTCTGGGCAAAAATACTCAAAAACTGGTCACGAACGCGTGTTTAAGCTTATCAATAACTGCCAACAATTCTTCGATTTTCAAGGCATAAATCATAAGTCTAAAGATAGCTTGTCTACCTTCTTCGGTGTTTTTTCAAAGGTCACTCCTCGTTCGGTCCTCAAGTTTTCAGTGTATTTAACTTCACCGTAAACGTGGCAGCCTGACTCTAGGCTTATACTCTCTCCATACAGATTTCTGGCTCTAGCCTCTCTTTCCACTGTTATTGTCTTAGCGTAAACGTCCTCGACATGTGCTCTTTTGCCTATCATTGCTTCATCTGCCTTTATAGGTCCTTTGACTTTGCCTCTCCGTCCAATTTCGACATAGGATGCGTGGACACCTTCGGCGGTTTCAATGGAGCCACCTACAGAAATTTTTGAGCGGGCAGTTGCTTTTCTTGCACGTAGCCGACCGCCCACGTCAATGTTTCTGGCAGTCAATTCTTGGTCTATTTCTGCTATACCTCCCACGTCGAGTTTTCCAGAAAGCTTCATGTTGCCGCCAACTTGTACTTTTCCTCCCACGTTCAAGTCAACTCCTTCAGCTGAGCCAGAAATGGCAAAAACCCCGCCAACGTCGATGTCACCAAATTTTAAATCGCCTTCAACTTTGCAAGAGCCACCTACGTCTATGTCGCCACCGCTGCTCTTTCCAGCAAGTTTCACTGTACCTCCAACACTGATCTTCTGAAATTCAAGCGACTCCTTTGAGACAAAACTGCCGCCAACATCAACTCTGTTGATTTTTCCGCCGTTAACCTCTACTTTTCCTCCCACGTCGATATCTTTTATGTCGACCTTCGATTCAATTTTCACCGAACCGCCAACGTCAATGTTTTCAGTTTTTACCTCGCCTTTAGCTTTGAAAGTGCCACCTACATCTATTTTTCGAGCGGTTGTAGCGCCATCTACTATGAGGCTGCCTCCAACCTCCACTTCTTCAACATCAAAATTTTTCTCTACCGTCAAACTTCTGTCTACATCTACCTTTTTCGCAGTCATATTCCCAGTAATAACTAAACGCCCATCTTCTATATTGACTCGGTTTCTAATTTCAAGATCTCCCTTAACAGTGACATCATCTTCGCCATCCAAATTTTCCGCTGAGAGACTGCATTCGAAGACACAGTCGCCCTCAACGTATATGGTACCTGAAACAGCGACTTTTGGCGGAGTTCCTTTACCCTTCACTACAACATGCCTTCCAACTTCCAAATCACCCTCAACAACATCCAACGTAGCGGTGCTTCTTGAAGGAATAACGTTTTCCGACATAGCGTTTTCACCTAAATGTAGGTAGCACAATCGTGAGTATAAAAGGCAACGCACATGTAGGATACACATATTGTAGTCACAATTTGTGACTATGAAGAGATATTACAGTTTGTCCTGTGATTTTTCACACACGCGAGCATAATCTATAAATATTCACGAAAAGCTATCTAAAGTTATCAGGTGAGATATTTGTCAAAAAAGGTTCGTACTGGGATTCCAGGTCTAGACGAACTGGTTGACGGTGGGTTTCCTGAAGGCAGGGTTATTTTGGTTATTGGAGGACCAGGCACAGGAAAAACCATTATGTGCGGCCAGTTTTTGCACAAAGGAATCTATGAAAATCAAGAAAATGGCGTTTTTGTCAGTCTAGACGAAAGCAAGGATCACTTCTACTCTGAAATGCAACAATTCGGGAAAAATTTCCAGAAGGCAGAGGAAGAGGGGCGATTCGCTTTTATAGACGCCACACGAATGTCGCAAGTGGCTATGCTGAAGGAGAAACTGTACAAAGAGGAATCTAAGAGCTTACGGGGTAAGCAACTCTCCATTGATAGACTAGTCGAAAATTTGCGAGCAAAAATCTCTGCAATTAATGCGAAAAGGGTTGCAGTGGACACTTTGGCAGCACTCACATACCGATTTCCAGATCCTGCAGAGCGAAGGACCGCAGTTATGGATTTGATTGGATCACTGGCGGATTTGGGAGTTACCAACCTTGTGACCACTGAATTAAGTCAATTGAGCTTGGAACGAAATGCTTTAGAAGAAGAATTCTT
Source organism: Candidatus Bathyarchaeota archaeon (assembly GCA_023131225.1). Classification (NCBI taxonomy): domain Archaea; kingdom Thermoproteati; phylum Candidatus Bathyarchaeota; species Candidatus Bathyarchaeota archaeon. Next base: position 5,489 of record JAGLZW010000003.1, read on the forward strand.
GGTTCACGGAGTTATCATGATGCAAACTCTATTTTCAGGAGCGACTACAACGAGAGCGATACAAGTCGAAAAGATGAGAGAAGCCAAGGTCAACCCGAGTCTTGTACCATATTCAATAGGTCCGAATGGCATTGAGGTCTTTCCCAACATGCCGCTATTCGGGGAAAAGTAGGTTCATAAACTCTGAACTAAGCGGTTAAGACCTTATAGCTGCTTTCTTTCCTTTCGTATCTGCAGTTTCTCTTTTATCAGAGGTATTTCACGCTCTAGATATCTTTGATTATACATTTTCTTGATTCGTAAGTGTTTTTTGAGACCTTTTTTGCTTTTCTTCTCGTAAATGCTGATCTCTCCTTCAAACAGACCTAGAATTGCTTGAACGTCTTCCGAAGCATGCATCTGAGGATTCATCACAGCCAGAGTGGTGAACCCTTTTGACCTCAACTCTGGGATAAGCCCAGTTAACCATCTTCTGGTTTGAACAGCGTGATGCCGAAGCAAAACGTCTGAGATAATTTCGATACAAGCCCTTCTTTGGCCCTTTTGGGAAGTGTCGAGTTTACGGAAAGCTGAGGTTAAGGCAATGTTAATATCAGTAAGGTTTTCCACACCCTTCAATTTGAATACATTAGGTAAGTCTTTGATGATTGTGTCTGCTTGGGGATTGCATATAAACAGGTAGAAGTTTGACCGAAATTCTTCTGCGAGGGTTTTTATTCCGCTAGCCTCTCTAGTAATGTAAAACGTGATTTGCCTTTCTTTTGCTCCTGTTTCAAGAAATCTTTTAATCAGTAGATCCCTTTCATCACAGGAAATTGAGGTTAATATAACCGCAAAATTTTCAGGGATCCCACCGAGAAGAGAGTTATCGAGATCTTTATATCCTGTTCTAATACGACTGGGAAGACCAGCATCCAAGATGTTAATCTTTACAGGTTCGAGCTCACAGAACATTTGGTGCCCAGTTTCATCTGCGTAATCAATTTTTGGCTTTACTGCAAATGTACCTTTGTTAAGAGACCTTAGGGTAAGTCTGATTTCTTCGGTCATTAGTGGGTCAAGTCTTTTTCCGTTCATGTCAAGATCTCTGTCCTCGAAGTCACAGAAATCTGGTTTGGCAACTAACTCGAAACCTGCTGGGAGAAATCCCTCAACTTTAACCAAGATGGCCGGTGCGTCTCCTGTATTGACCATCTCTATTTCTAAGTTGACATCTTCGCCAATTTTTACCTCATTTTCTCTAAGAATTAGTTTTGCTTGTATGCGTGCCCGCACAGGCAAGATTTTTTCATCCAGAGCTGCAAAAAGCTTGCGCATTTGCTTGAAAGTGTCTAAATACTCTAGGCCGCGTTTTGTGATCTTATAAATCTTAGAGTTGTCAACACTCTTTTCCTTGACAAAGCCCCTTGAAGCTAGAAAAATCAACGACTTTTTAGCTCTGTCAACTGGCAAGTTTGCACCATAAGAGGCTCTAGTTAATCGGCAGGAACCCCTTCTTGCAACGATGTCCAATAAATCTGCGTATATCTCATATCTTGTCCTTCGGTTTCCCAAATACTCCACTTTCCATCAAACCTTTCACACCGAGCCATTGGACTGCAGCGAACCCAATAAGTAATCTCAACCACACAGTTAAAATCCTTATGAGAATAGTGGCAGCCGCGCTAGTATCTGGTGGTATGGCAAATAGAACAAACAGCGTTATCATGATAATGTCGGGTAGTCCTACCTCAGCGGGGACACCTATAGGAATTGATTTTATTGCAATCATAAGAGTATAGATAACAACTATTTTCAGCAAAAGAATTGGTATATTTGGCTCCAAGTAACCTATTGAAACGAAAACTAGGAAAACAATAGCAATGCTAGAAAGCCATGTCAGAACATAAAAGAATATTGGCGGAATCAGTTTTGCTGGGGTCGAACTAAAAATTCTTAACGATTTATAGAAACCTCTTAGCGCGTCAACTATTGTAGTTTGAAAATGTTCCAGTTTAAAACGTCCTCTTGAGACACGCTCTACAAAACGCATTACAGCGTTAATCAACCGCTCTGTCAATTTCTCCTTGACACAAATTATCACCAAGAATACGAAGGCAACTGCACTTAGGGCAGTCATAGTTACGAGTATTTGAAGCATTAAACCTGAAACAGAATAATTAAGGGACAGTAACCCCAGAAAGCCTAAGAGGAGGGCGACAATAGTCGTAATTGTGCCTAACATTCGTTGACTGACAAGAGAGGCAATAACCTTCCCCGAATTGACATTTGGCTCTTTTGACATTAAATAGGCTTTAGTTATCTCTCCGCTAACAGATTCCGCTGGAATAAGAAGATCAGTAAACATGCCAATCCACACATACGCAAAAGTCTTTTTTAGAGGAATTTTAATTGACAAAGGCAGTAAGAGGTATTGCCAAGTCAAAGTGAAAAAGAACGTTTCCACGATGAGCACTAATGCAGCTAAAGAGTAAATTAGCATATTCGCGCGTTGAATTACACCTATCATTTCTGGGATATTGACGAATAGGATTAAGTAAAGAACGAAAGCCAAAAGACCAATTACGAGAAGAGGAACAGTTTTCAACAGTATTCTACGTCTTTCGTTCATCTACCACGGCATCCAACATGAAGAGTAAAGGCAGTAGCTCTTCTATATATTGTATTCACTAAATATCCTAGCATTATTCTCATACTCAAATATACTTTAAAACTCTACTTTAGCTCTTCCAAGTTTTTTATCTAGACAAGCTTTTACGAACCCATAATATTCTGGATCGGGTTTAGCGGGACGACTTTTGAATTCTCCATGAAATTGAGACGCAAAAAAGAAGAATTTTTTTGTCAGTTCCAAGATTTCCATTCTTCTACCGTCAACACTTCTGCCTGAAAAGACTAAGCCATGTTTCTCCAAGGTGGGTCTATGTTCTGGGTTGACCTCGTATCTGTGGCGGTGGCGTTCGTAAATCTCTTCAGATTTGTATAAAGAGTAAGCTAAGGTTTCTTTGTGAACAATTATTTTGTGAGCGCCAAGCCGCATTGTGGCTCCCTTTATATCTACTCCATGCTGCTCTGGCATGAGGTAAATCACAGGGAAAGCCGTGGATGAATTGATTTCGGTACTATTTGCATCGAGTCCACATACATGTCTAGCAAATTCCACCACTGCCAGTTGGAAACCGTAGCATATTCCTAAAAATGGTATGTTGTTTTCTCTTGCAAACTGGATGGCAGCGATTTTACCTTCAGCACCTCTTGGACCGAAGCCGTAGGGGATGAATACGCCATCATAATTTTTGAGTGTCACAAGCTTTTCTGGGTGTTTTTTGAACTTCTCTGCTTCTATATGGTCCACCGATACGCTGATTTGAAATTCTGCACCAGCATGTCTAAACGCTTCATTCATGCTTACATAGCTATCTGCTAAACCGGTATATTTGCCAACTAACACAATTTTGATTTCATAACGTGGTTTCAAAATGGCGTTGACGAATTCTTTCCATTTGTTCCATTTAGGTTTCTGCTCGGGGATATGTAAACGGTCTTGTATGAAATCACCCATCCCTTGCTCATCTAATATCAGCGGAACCTCGTAGATGGATTGAACGTTATAAGAGCAGAAAACAGCGTTTTCGGGTATAGTTCCGAAAAGAGCGATTTTTCGCCTTGCTTCGGCGTCGATCATTCTTCTTGACCGCGCCACGATCGTGTCTGGTTGTATACCGATGCGGCGGAGTTCGTTTACACTATGCTGTAACGGTTTGGTTTTCATCTCTCCTGTAACGTCAAGTAGTGGAACCAACGCCACGTGAATGTAAAGAGTGTTTTCATATCCTTCTTCGAGGCGCATCTGCCTTATGGCTTCGAGAAATGGTAAGCCTTCTATGTCGCCTACAGTGCCGCCGCACTCAGTTAACACAACATCTACCTTAGACTTTTTGGCTACATTTCGAATTCGTCGTTTAATTTCATCTGTAACGTGGGGGACTATTTGGACGCAATGACCAAGATAATCACCTCTTCGTTCTTTCTTAATCACTGTCTGATAAACCATACCTGTTGTAACATTGTTGTTCATGGTCAGGTTTAAGTCTAAGAATCTTTCGTACCAGCCTAAATCGAGGTCGGTTTCTCCCCCATCATCTGTGACGTAGACTTCGCCGTGCATATATGGATTCATGGTGCCTGCATCAACGTTCACGTATGGATCAACCTTAATAGCTGTGACTTTGACGCCTCTGGTTTGCAGCATCTTCCCGGCCGAGGATGTGACAATGCCTTTACCTACGGAAGAAAGCACGCCGCCAGTAATGAAAATGTATTTTACCATACTTCTGCGGCCTCGCAATAACAAAAGCATACGCAAAACTTAGCATTTAAACTCTTTGTGTCGTGAAAAAACCATGTTCACTATTTGATGACTGGGACTGTGGCACACATTAAATTTTGAAAGACCCTATCACTTAAGGTTCTCAGGGAATTATAGAAATTTTTACGTCAGCTTTTGACGTGGCGAGACCCCAAAATGCTTTTCGAATTTCTTCCAATGGCATTCGCCTAGTGATGAGCGGCTTTACATTTAATGTTCCAGACGCTATAAGGTTCAACGCTTTCTTAAAATGTATAGGGGTTGCGTGGAAGGCGCCCCTCACAGTTACTTCTCCATAATGCAACAACTCAGTACTCATCCTAATTTCGGTTCCAGGTAGGCAACCGCCAAATTCAAGCACGGTACCGCCTTTACACACCATTTTCAATGCTTGCTCCCACGTAGCGGGCAAACCTATAGCTTCTACTACTACATCTGCGCCGTGACCGTTTGTTAGTTGCTTGACTCTGTCCACAGTATCTTCAGTTTTGGCGTTTATTGTTTCGCTTGCTCCAAGTTTTCTGGCAAACTCAAGTCTTTCTTCGAGCAAATCGCTTATGATTATCCTTTCTGTACCGAGTTTCTTAGCAGTAAGCAGATGGAGAAGACCGATTGGTCCTGCGCCAATTATCGCTACAGTGTCGCCAAGCTTTATACCGGCTTCTTCAGCGCCATGGAGAACACAAGCCAAAGGCTCGGTTATTGCAGCTTCTTCATAAGTGACGTGGGGGGGAATTTCCTGCGTATTGACCAAAATTGTGCGAGCTGGAACTCGAATATATTCGGCGTAGGCACCCCAGAGCCAAAGCATATCTTCGCACAAGTTATATCTTCCCTTCTGGCACATCTTACACCGCAGACAAGGAGCACTGTTTCCCGCTCGAATCCGCATGCCCTCCTTAGGCCAGGTTACACCTTCACCAATCTCTACAACAATGCCAGCCCATTCATGCCCAAAAATTGTCGGCAACGTAATTACTTTCTCCACGTATCCTCTCTGAAAAATCTTCAAATCTGTACCGCAAGTTGTTGCGGTTTCAATCTTGACTAGAACTTCTCCAGCGCCTATCTGCGGCCTTTCGACATCTTCGACTCGAAGATCCTTTATGCCATACAGCATCGCTGCTTTCATTTTCTCACCGCTCATTTAACACCACAACTTTTATGCATTCTTTGCTTCTTGCTGCTATTTGAAACGCCTCTGCGGTTTTGCTTAACGGAAATCTGTGTGTTATTAGCTTTTTTGCGTTGATTCTTTTTGTTTGAATGAGTTTTAGGGCAATTCTGGTCTCTATGTGTGATGTTGAGTAAGATGGCACCAGCTTAATTTCGGAGAAGAACAGTTTGTTCAGACTTAACCGCATAAAATCTTCTGGCTGTGTGGGGGCAAAAATGCATAGCGTTCCTCCTTTGCGGCACAGTTCTATCCCGGCAAGATAGGCATTGACGTTAGGTGCAGTGACAACTACTACATCTGCGCCATGTCCGTCAGTCGCTTTCTTGACTACATCCATAAGGCTTTCGGCTTCCGGGTTAACCGTTAAATCTGCACCTAAACGCTTAGCTGCCTTCAGTCTATAATCGACAAAATCCGTAGCTATAACTTGGCTTGCACCGAAAATTCGCAGGAGCATCGCAAAAATGATTCCTGAAGGTCCAGCTCCCACAACTACAGCCGAATCTGACGCTTGGATGCCACATTTATTTAGGGCGCGTATGCAACATCCTACTGGTTCGATGAGGGTTGCTTCTTCGAAGGAGAGTTCGTGGGGGATTTTTACCGTGTCTACTTGAAGGTTTGGCGCTGGGACTTTGTAGTATTCCGCGAAGCCACCTGGGTCCAGATGAGTTTTAGCGAACTGTTCACATAAGGTGTAAGCTCCGCGTCTGCAGTAGTGGCAGGTTAAACATGCGACATGGTGGTGGGTGAAAACTCTGTCACCTACCTCGAATCCTTCTACCTTGCTGCCAACTTTAGCTATTACGCCTGATGGCTCGTGTCCGAGCACTAGGGGTACACGTGTTTTTAGGTACCATTCCATCAAGTCGGAGCCGCATACTCCGCATGCCTTCATCTCTACTAGAGCTTCTTGGGCGCCAATTTTGGGTATGGATGTGTCTTCGATTAGTATGTTGTCGAGGCTGTAGTACGTGATGGCTTTCATAAGATGTCACTGGGTTTGAGAAAGGCTGTGATGCACTTAAAATTTTTCCAAGAGAGAGGTTTTTTCTTCTTCTATCTATCTAAACCTGAACACAAAAATAGAGCACTAAGTCATTTTTCGATGTCTTAATCAGTGGTTCCTTACTTCAATTTCCCATTTCAATTATCTCTTTTACTTTTCTCAAAAATATTGATGCAGGTGCACCGTCTATTATTCGGTGGTCATATGCAAGCGTAAGTGTCATTACGGGCTTGACTGTAATCCCCTTATTTGCGACAACCGGTTTCTCCATCGTACAACCAGCTGCAAGTATTGCAGCTTCAGGAGGGTTGATTATTGGCAAGAAAGTGTTCACACCATACATCCCAAGATTTGTCACTGTGAAGGTTCCACCAGTTAATTGTTCCTTTGACATCCTACCTTCTCTTGCTTTCTCAGCCAATTTTCCTAACTCGGAAGATATTTGGGCAAGCTGTTTTTTATCCGCATTCCGCATAACTGGAACAACTAACCCTTTCTCAGTGGAAACAGCTATACCTATATTGATGTCGTCATAAACCTGAATTTTTCCTTCCATCAGCGTGGAGTTTACCATTGGCTGTCCACGTAAAGCCCTTGCTACTGCATAAACCAGTATCGCTGTGTAAGAAGCTTGAGTCTTTTCTCGTAGTTTTACAGCTTCCGTCATATCAACATCCATAATAATGAAGCTGTGAGGTGCAGTTTGAAAACTGGAAGCAACACGCTCTGCAGTAGTTTTCCTAATACCTGTTAAAGGAACTATCTCTTTTATCCGTGGCATTGGCTCGGTTTTCTCTTCTATGAAACGTTTAACATCTTCTTCTACAATCCTTCCTTCTGGACCAGTACCTTGTACTTGTGTCAAATTGACATCGTATTCTCTTGCCATTCTTTTTGCTGCAGGTGATGCCAAAACACGTTCTCTGACTACGGCAGTCTCTGTTTGCTTCTTTGCCACCGCCTCTTCGACAAATTTAGGTTGCGGAGTCTCTGCTACAGCTTCCACATCTGGCAATTTTTCGTCAGGTGCTGCTATGAAGGCTAGTGTAGCGCCCACAGGTACTTCAACGCCTTCCTCAGCTAAGATTTTTCGAAGGACTCCGCTTTCCAGTGCTTCAACGTCGTATGTGACTTTTTCGGAAAGCACCTCAACCACGGGCTCGCCTTTCTGGACTGCTTCACCTTCCTTTTTGAACCATTGGATTACACTGCCAGTTTTCATTGTTAGGCTAAGGCGGGGCATGACGATTTTTGTAACCAAGATTGTTCATTCCTTTTTGGCGATTTTTTTTACAGCTTTTATTATGGTCTTTTCGTCGGGTATAACATATTTTTCTAGTGGTGGACTGAAGGGAATTGGCGTGTCTGGCTCAGCTACTCGTTTTATTGGTGCATCAAGATAGTCTATCGCTTCCTCGGCCACCACAGCTGCAATCTCCGCGGTCACCCCAGCAGTTTTGCAGTCTTCGCTTACAACAACTAAGCGTCCCGTTTTTTTCACCGAGCTTATTATGACTTCTTTGTCTAAAGGAACAAGCGTCCGCGGATCAACAACCTCTACACTTAACCCCTCTTTCTCAAGCGTTTTTGCTGCCTCCAAAGCTTTGTGAACCATAAACATGGTAGCAACTACTGTTACGTCTTCCCCTTCTCTTTTAATATCGGCAGTGCCGAACGGGATTGTATAATCCTCTTCAGGTATCAAGCCTTTGGTTGGATAGAGAAGCTTGTGCTCGCAAAACACTACCGGGTTGTCGCCTCTTATCGCTGTCTTTAACAGTCCTTTCGCGTCGTAAGGCGTTGAGGGAACTGCGACAAACAGTCCTGGCACATGCATAAACCACGCTTCAAGACTTTGGGAGTGATGAGCTGCAATGTTGACGCCTCCGCCGAAAGGAGTTCTAATGACTAGTGGCACTTTTGCTTGTCCACCAAACATGTAGCGGATCTTGGCCGCTTGGTTAGCTATCTGGTCCATGGCAAGGGTTGTTAAATCGCCGAACATTATCTCTGCAACGGGACGCATGCCAGTTATTGCGGCGCCTACTGCAGCGCCTATTATAGCAGATTCGCTGATTGGAGTGTCTCTGACACGTTCGTCTCCGAACTCTTTTGCTAAATCTTTAGTCACCTTGAAAGCGCCCTCCCAATAGCGTCCTATATCCTCACCCAACAGAAACACTGTTTTGTCTCGTTGCATCTCTTCCAACAATGCTTCGCGAAGTGAATCTCTGTAAGTTATCTCTCGCATTTCCTAGCCTTCCTCTATGCATAGACATCTTCTAAAGCTTCTTCGGGTGCTGGAAAGGGGCTATTGATGGCGAACTTGACAGCAGCTTCCACAACTTCAGACACTTCCTTTTCTATCTGCTTTGCCTCTGCAGCTGAAACATCCCCATTTTCCAGAAGCCGCTGCTTCAATCTACGAATCGGGTCCTTCTTAAGCCACTCTTCAACTTCTTCTTTCTGTCTGTAGGCTGCGGGATCAAAGCGGGAATGCCCTTTATGTCTATATGTTTTACATTCTATTAGCGTAGGGCCATCACCATATCTTCCCCTTCTAACTGCTTCCTGTGCAGCTTCGTAAACTGCTATAACGTCGTTTCCGTCTACCGAGACGCCGGGAATTCCATACGCAGCGGCTCTTTTTGCAATATCCTTTATAAGCATGACTTGGGTTTGGCGAGTTCCCATGGCGTAGAGGTTGTTTTCGCATATGAATAAAACAGGAAGTTTCCAAATAGCCGCCATGTTAACGCCTTCATGGAAGGTTCCTTGGTTTGAGGCGCCATCGCCGAAGAAGCCTGCAGTTACTTGGTCCGTGCCCCTTAGCTTTATGGAAAGCCCCGCCCCAGTAGCTATTGGAATTCCTGCGCCTACTACTGCGGTTGCTCCTAAAATGCCTATGCTAAAATCTGCTATGTGCATAGAACCGCCCTTTCCCTTGCAATACCCAGTTTTTTTCCCCAAAATCTCAGCCATAATCCTATCCAGTCTAGCGCCTTTCGCTATACAGTGTCCATGGCCTCGATGGGTACTTACGACATAATCATCTTTTCGCAGGTTCGCACATACGCCAACGGCTACAGCTTCCTCTCCTGCATAGAGGTGGATAGTGCCGGGCACGAGGTTCTCTCCGTACAACTCGAAGACTTTTTCTTCAAAAAACCTGATTTCTAACATTTTACGGTACAGTTCAATCATTTTGTTTCTGTTCAAATCCCGTTTCTCCTATAGTCTATCCTTTAGAAACACTGCTATCTTACATATAAAAACTCTAAAATGAGAAACAGTTGGCGAAGGCTAGTATGAACGGTGCTGGGGTCTTACAAGCTCCTCTAGGATCCCTAGCATATTGGGCACTTGTGTTACTATATCAGTGAATGTGAGTATTCCAACAAGTCTCTCGTTATCCGTAACAAGAAGCCTTTTAATTCTTTTCCTCGCCATAATATTCGCGGCTTCATCGATGCTAGCCATGTCGCGAATAGTTATTACGGGGCTACTCATAACTTCCCTAGCACGCAAAGCTTCTGGCGCTAAGCACGGTTCGACAATCCTTCGAAGAATGTCGCGTTCAGTAATTATGCCCACTGGGCGGTTGCTCTGCACGACAACAATAGAGCCTATGTTAAACTTGTTCATTGTAGCTACAACCTCTTTAACAAGCGTGTCAGGTCTGACAACTTTTACTTCTTTTGTCATTACGTCTCTAACAATAACTATTCCAGCCATTCACCTGTCCCTCCCAACATCTAGTTTAACGATAACTCTGAATCACTTCCTTAAGTGCTTTTACATAGAATTAAGTTCAAAGTTCGTTCTCATCTGCCAACCGGTATGTTTGGTACTCCATCAACTCGTCAGCTGTTATAGAACCGAACTCTTCCTTGATTATCATAATGGCTGCTTGAGGCGGTATGATTCCTCTTTCCGTAATGATAAGGTCAATATGTTCTGGAGGGGTCACGTCAAATGAAGGATTCCGCACTGTGACATTTGGCATTTTTTTAAGTTCCTTTTCTGATATAACTTCTGAAGAATTACGCTCTTCTATCTTCACAAGCTGCCCCAGCATAGTTTCTGGACTGAACTTGTAGGTTTCTGCAGCAACAAAGAATAGAACTCTTGATTCGTGTGCAGCCAAAGCCACCATCGAAGTTCCGATCTTGTTTACAACAGCACCATTAGCGGCTACTGCATCAGCTCCAACAATCGCCTTGTCCATTTTTGCCATAAAAAAGTGAGCCGCTCCGTCAACAATTAACGAGGTAGGTATTCCAATGTCACTCAACGCTTTAGCAGTTATTCTTCCTTGAAAGCGAGGTCTCGTTTCACATACAAAAACTTTGAAGTGCTTGCCTTGACTAAAGGCTGTTTTAAGCACCGCCGTGACTACAGCGCTGTTGCAGTGGGTCACGATTAAATCGCCATCCTCTACTCGCCTAGCACCGATTTCACCAATGCGTTTCACGGCTTTCATTGAATTTTGAATGAAATCCGTCGCAGTCTTCAGAACAATTTGTCGTAAGTCTTCCAATTCTACCTCTCTTTTTTGAGCTTCCCTAACTCTAAACATAATGTAGCGTATGCTATTCGGTAGTGATACTGCTGTTGGTCGCGTGTTTAGAAGGAGTTTTGCTGAAACCTCAAGTTCCTTAACCAAAGTTGAAGATTTCTTAGCTGTAGACTGTTGAGCTGTTATAAGTAGCGCTTCAGCAGCGGACCTTGCAATTTTTCCTGCGCCACGTATTTTCATTCTTTTCATGTCGCGAGCGATTTCATTGACTTTCTCATTAGCTTTTAGCATTTCTTCTCAAACTATGTTAACAACATTTGGAAAAAAGCTTTGCTACGTTACCATTCACATCCTTGAGCGATTAGCAAAGTTCGCTGAATCACGTGCATCACTCTTTCAAAAACTCAAAAACCGGCTATGCACATTAGTTTTATGCGTAAGATTTATAATGAGTTGGCAATGATAACTAAAGTTTTGTGGGTTTAAAATGGAAACGGACGAGATAGCAAGATATGCGTACATCGCCTTCCTCGTCATAGCAATTATAGCGGGTCTAGCAGTCGGCTTCATGGCCTTTAGTGCACATGCAGACGTTGGCGTCGATGAAACTGGCTTTGATGAAACTGGAGTCGCGGATACCAACGGCTATGTCATCCTAATCATGCTAATCTTAGGAATCATCATCGGTCTGACAAGCATTACTATGAAAGAGGTCACTCCATTCCTTATAGCAACAATTGCCCTGATGGTCGCTGCTACTGGAGGAGTCTGGGCTCCGCTGCTAAAAATCGAAGTATTGCAAGTGTTCTATTACATTGCTACAGCAATCACAACCTATATCGCAGCTTTCGCAGCTCCAGCCGCAGTCATAATTGCAATTAAAGCTGTCTTAGCTATGGCAAAAGACTGAATACGCGTAAACCCCCCTTTTTCTTTCTTTTTATTTCAGTTTTTCACACGCACTGATTTTGAACCAACGATCTTTACTTAGAAATATATGCGCACATATCCATTTTAAAAGACGGAGAAGTAGAACAGAAGCCCTTCCTGTTTAGACTATCAGGTTATTCACTTTTCTTTTGTGCTAAGTTTGATGGAGTAGCATGAACTCTGAAAGACGCCGATTTGTTCTTGCAGCATAACGTGGATACTTGGGGGGGGATCAGAAAAAAGAACTGTTGAGAAAACTCGTGAACATGTCGAAGCTATAATAAACTTGTGAAAAATCTAATTCTAAAAACGTTGATTATAGATACTGCATTTCTTTCTGTTGTTGTCGTCCTTGTAGTTTTACTGATAAAGAGAAAAAGAAAACAATTGTCATATACCACTTATGAAGCAACAATAGAACAACTACCGCCCTTTTTCGAGTCTAGAAAACATTAAAAAGGTCAAAGTGATTTCTAAAATTGTGATTTCTTGTGGGAAACATATTGAATGAGTTGAAGGTTAACCCGCTGAATTATGTTGAAAATCTCGAGTCACCTATCGGCATTTACCTTAGAAGAGTCGTATTTGAGAAGGAAACTAGAACTGACATTGTCCTAAAGAGACAACTGTATGAAAAAATTGTTACTGAGCAGTCAGCAGATGGAAGTTGGGACCAAATATTTGTTCACACAGCCAACAATCTTTGGAATCTTGCTCTCCTAGGCTACGGTGCAAAAGATATAAGCGTCAAAAAAGGGTTGGAGTGGCTTTTTTCAATTCAGAAATATCAATATAAAGGCTATCAAGGTTTTTTCCTCTCAAGCAACAGAAAAGATGCACGTGTGATGCGTTCAACATTTTATGGAGAATTTGGGCCAGGCTGCACGATTTTTTATCAAACGACCTATGCGGTTCACTTGTTTCATATGTTTGGTTTTGACAATAATAATCAAGTCCAAACCACCGTGAAATCATATCTTCAGTTCTGGAGACCTAACTGGTGTGGTTCGTGGTGCACAATTAACGTGTTGCGCATGTTAATCGAACATCCGTTAAGCATTGACTCCCAACAAGTTGAGAGTGGCGTGAAATATCTAGTGAAGCGACAGACAAAAATGGGGGCTTGGAAAGGTTTTCCTTTCTATCATACATTTCATGCTTTGTCCAGAACGCGCTATGCTTTAGCAAAGAAGCAGCTTAAGAAAGCGTTTCCGTTAGTTGTTAGGAGACAGAATCAAGATGGAAGTTGGGGTAGAAAAGAGCGGGAGACTGAAACTTTTTTGGTTCTAGACGCTCTGAGGAACTCTGGTTTCATCTGACAGAAACATTGCTATAATTATAGCCACAAAAATTCTGCTCTCCTCAATAATATTACAGAAAATCAAACGACACCTTCTTTTTCAAGTCCACGCAGGCGTTTCTCATGTTCCACCTGCATCCTATTCCAATTGCACACTAGTATTGCTTCTCCAAAGTTGAAATAATACCTTTTTTGGTAATATACACCGCCAACCGTCCCATCGACGTACCATTCGCCGCCCAAGCTGATTCTACCACTCTCAACACCGCGAGAAACCTTCAACACAAGAGCGTCACTTCTCTGTCGCCTTGTTGCAGGGTGATAGGAATCCACAATCTTCTCACCAACTTGAATACCATTCTTAAAGACAGGGACGACTTCGAAGCTGCCGGGCTTGGGTACGTTGATTCTATAAGAAGTTTCGTGGCGACACTCAAAACAATGGAGACGGATAATCTCGTATTTCTTGTCGTGGCGCAGCTCAAAATTATATCCATGACACTTTGGACAGCCAGTTGCGGCGACTGTTTGAAGAGCAGTGTTATTTGCACTAGCCCACTTTAAGTATTGAGCTTCAGGTGAAAATCCATTTTCCAGATCCTTAAAGGCAAACCACCTATGTTTTCGTGGTCGTCCACGTTGTGTCATAGTTCTCAAGATATAACTGGGGGTTCTTGCTTTTTTTGCTTTCCCTAAAATGCACAACAATCACTGTAGAAGAGGAATACAGGATACAGTCACTACTAAGCGTGCTTGAGATAATGCTTAGTAGGCGCTGCGCTCGAAATCAAGGCACAACATGATTATCCGCCCGTGTGGGAACAATTATAGTTCATAGCACTAATATCGCAAACCTTATTTTAGTAGTAACATAGTTTCTCGTGAAAACTTCATGCAGAGAGGTTAGCAAAAAAGATGAGAGCACCACTTTGGACCCCTTCCAACGCACGCATGAAAGAGGCTAACATAACACGGTTTATCAGTTTTGTCAATAAAAAACACAGTCTTAAAATCGATTCCTATGATCAATTGTATAGATGGTCGATAGAAAGTGTATTTGATTTCTGGGCAGCCATGTGGGATTTTGGGGAGATGAAGGCTTCTCGAAGATATGAGCGAGTAGTGGATGACTTGAACAAGTTCCTTGGCGCAAGGTGGTTTGTCGGCGCGAAATTAAATTTTGCCGAGAATCTTCTAAGATATAGAGATAATCATATAGCTTTCGTATTCAAAGGGGAAACCAAGAAATCAACCAGAATGACCTATGCAGAACTATACGATTCTGTAGCATGTTTGGCAAAATCACTACGCGAAATAGGTGTTGCCATTGGGGACCGCGTGGCTGCGTATATGTCTAACCTCATGGAAACCGCCATCGCGATGCTTGCGGTTACAAGTATAGGTGCTATCTGGTCTTCTTGTGGTACTGAACTGGGTCCAAAAGCAGTCCTTGACCGTTTTGGCCAAATCGAGCCCAAAGTTTTGTTCACTACTGATGGATACTACTACAAGGGGAAGAAGTTCAGCGTTTTGTTGAATGCTGCGGAAGTCACAAAAGGAATATCCTCACTAAAGAAAACCGTTGTAATTCCTTATACTGAAGAAAAACCTGATATTAGTTCTATTTCCAACTCTGTGCTTTTCAATGAATTTATATCTCAAGGTGACCAACGAGAGATTCAATTTGAACAGCTGCCTTTTGATCACCCTGCATATATTATGTTTTCCTCGGGCACAACAGGTAAGCCAAAGTGTATGGTTCAAGGAGCCGGCGGCGTTCTTATCAACCATCTAAAAGAACTAATACTTCATACTGATCTAAGACACAATGATAAGATATTCTACATAACAACCCCCAGTTGGATGATGTGGAATTGGTTACTAAGCTCTTTGGCTGTAGGAGCCACCATAGTGTTATACGATGGCAATCCCATCTACCCAGATTGGCGCACTATGTGGCGATTAGTTCAAGATGAAAGAATAACCATATTTGGTTGCAGTGCGAGTTATATCAATTACCTCAAAAACATGGACGTTAGACCAGCTGAGACTTTTGATTTGTCATCATTACGAGAGATGTCTCAAACTGGTTCACCTCTTTCAGCTGAGGGATTTGAATATGTTTACCATGAGATCAAAGAAGACTTGCACTTTAATTCTATTGCGGGAGGCACAGATATTAATGGTTGTTTTGCTGCTGGGACTCCAATCCAGCCTGTATATGCTGGTGAACTACAGGGTCCAGCTTTAGGAATGAACGTGAAAGCATATGATGAAAATGGTAATCACGTAGTTGATCAACAAGCAGAACTTGTTTGTAAAGCTCCCGCTCCATCAATGCCACTTTTTTTCTGGAACGACGTCAATTACGACAAGTATAGAGATGCCTACTTCAATGTTTATCCAAATGTTTGGCGACATGGTGATTGGATTCTGATCCATAGCGATACCGGTGGAATAACTTTCTTAGGTCGCTCTGATTTCACCTTAAAACCATCTGGAGTGCGCATAGGGCCATCTGAAATATATAATGTTGTGGAAAGATTCAGCGGAATTGCTGACAGCCTAGTTATAGGGCAAGATTGGAAAGGAGATCAACGCATTATCCTCTTTGTTAAACTCGCGTTGAGAACCTCTCAATTGACAGAGGATCTGAAAAATGAGGTAAGAAGAGCCTTGCGCGAAGAGGCGTCTCCTAGACATGTTCCAGCCATAATTGTTAGAGCACCCGATATTCCGTACACTTTCAACATGAAGAAAGTTGAGAGTGCTGTCTCAAATATAGCAAATGGTAGGCCAGTCACCAATAGAGACGCGTTAGTTAATCCGGAAACGCTAGATTTCTATGAAAAATTCTTTCTGAGCTTCAAAAAGAATAGTGCAACATTAGATGGTTAAAAAGAACTGAACTATAAAACACAATTAGGATTCACTAATTGTGACCAAGATTTCCCCTAGGGTTACAGCTGCGCCTTCAGAAACCTTAACCTCTTTAACAATTCCGCTCACTTGCGAAACAATTTCATTTTCCATTTTCATAGACTCCAAAACAAGCAAAACGTCTCCCACATACACTCGGTCTCCTGTCTTAACTCTGAGTAGAACAACCTTTCCAGGCATGCAGGCGGATATAACCCTCTTATCCAAGGTCTGAGTTTCAACAATTTTCTTTTCAACTGCAGGCAAATTGAGTCTAAATGCTTGCGAAATAACTTGGCTCTTGTTTTTCATCTGCGCTGAGTAAGAGACGCCATCAACCTTAACAGTAATAGACGTACCTACGCCATCACTATTTAATTCCACTCTGTACGGCTTTCCACCAACATTTATGAAAAAAGGTTTACCGTAACAGATGTCCTCTGAAAGTTCCACCCAGATTGACTTGCCGTCAATCTCCACTTCAAAGGTGGTTTCCTTTCCTAAATCTGGCAATTTGACCTTGCATGGTTTTTTGTCGATAAAAAGATTGTATTCGGTCAATTTAGACGCTCCACCTAAAGGCTTCAAATTCACAATATCTTTTTCCAAAAACCCTCCATTGCGACTTCGTAGCGATTTTTCTGTTAGGGATAACAGCGCGCACAGATTTGCTTTTATGCATTGAGAAGTTTAGGGCCACAACTAAAGCTGCAACATCTTCACTTTCTACCTCTCTTTCTAATATGAAACTTCCTATTCTGTCTTTCATGAAACCAGTGTGGATTTGACCTTCAATAAAATGTTTATCATCCATGATTTTTTTATGCAGTGGGATAGTAGTTTCAATACCTTCGATTTGATATTCTGCGAGAGCGTTTCTCATGCGTTGTATGGCTTCTTTGCGACTTCTGTCCCAAACAGCCAGTTTGGCTACTAATGAATCGTAGAACACGGGTATGGTGTAGCCAGCGTACAGGGCGCTATCCACTCTGACTCCAGGTCCTCCAGGTACACGATATCTTGTTATAGTGCCAGGGCAGGGCGAGAAATCTTTATTCGGGTCTTCTGCGTTGATTCTGCAGTTTATAGCATGTCCACTGATTGTGATATCTTCTTGTTTGTATTGCAGCGGTTCTCCAGCGGCTATTCGAATCTGTTCCTTAACTATGTCAATCCCTGAAACCATCTCGGTTATAAGGTGTTCAACTTGCAAGCGCGTGTTCATTTCCAAAAAGTAGAATTTGTCTTCTTTATCAACTAGAAACTCAACGGTTCCAGCGTTGGTGTAGTTTACAGCTTTCGCTGCCTGTGTAGCTGCTTCTCCCATGGTTTTTCGCAGTTTGTCGGTCATCATGGGAGATGGTGTTTCCTCTATGAGTTTTTGGTACTTCCTCTGGATGGAGCATTCTCGTTCGCCGATATGTACAACGTTGCCCTTTTTGTCGGCGATTATCTGAAATTCAATGTGACTTGGATTCGCCAACCGCTTTTCAATGTAGACATGGGAGCTTCCAAAGGAAGCCTTTGCCTCTAACAGTGCTAGTTCAAAGGCTTTGTCGACGTCACGTTTGTGATTAACAACGCGCATGCCTCGTCCTCCTCCGCCATAAACCGCCTTTATGATTATTGGGTAACCGAGTTTTTCAGCGGCTTCTTCTGCCTCGCTTACGCTTTTAACTGTGTCCATAGTTCCTGGGATGACTTGCAATCCAGCTTTTTCCATTGTCTTGCGTGCCACAACTTTGTTGCCCATTTTCTCCAGAACTTCGCTGGTTGGTCCGATGAATTCTATGTTGTTTCTTTCGCAAGCTTCAGCGAATCTGGGTATCTGAGCCAAGAAGCCGTATCCAGGATGAATAGCTTCGGACGCGGATTTTTTGGCGGTCTGCATGATTTTTTCGATGTTTAAATAGCTTTGGGCTGGTTGTGCGGATCCAATGAAGTGGGGTTCGTCGGCAAGTTTTACATGAAGCGATTCCTTGTCAGCTTCAGAATATACTCCTACGGTTCTGATGCTGAGTTCTTTGCCTGCTCTAATTATGCGCAGTGCAATCTCGGATCGATTGGCGATTAAGATCTTTTTGAACATTCCTGTTTCTCCTTCTCTTCTTTGCGTGTGTGCATAAAATATGTTATGCCATTGCATGCGTAATTCTCATGGAAAAGTTTGACAGAATAGTTATTTTCGATGAATTGTGGGCAACGCAACTTTCGGCAAAGGACTGGGTTGAGTGTTAAAAGCTGTTTTGAAACGTTATTGAATTGATCTCGCAACCGCAAAGGCTTGATCGAGAGTCATCTGAACGCGAGAAGCAAATCGAATTAAGCCAACTTCCTTGGTTAATAACCGTGTTGGAGAAACAATCAGATCGTTTCGAAAGCGCTCCATATACATACATGCTAGGAGTTTGTTAAAAAGTGCGGGGGGATTTGAACCATCCCCACAGTAGAGATATCCCCTGCACAACCTCTTTTTTCTGTACAGCTCTTCTAACAACTGAGTTCGGCTCGTCTATCCCTTTTTTTTGCGAGCGCACAGTGAGAATGTATGGAAAGCAGTGGTCTTTTGTAAAAAAAATGTAACAAAACCGTCAACACCATTGGAAAAAAACGTTGTAAAAACATAGGCATTTCTGGAAAAAAAGCATGAAAACCCCGGAAAATTTTTTTCCTGAAATAAGCTTTAGATAAATAAGCTTGAGGTATTAGTGAAAAATTGTGTTCTCAACGTCGAAAAACGGTTTTCACAACCTGAAACAGAAAAGTCGAACTATCGATTTCAAAAAACGATTTCTAAAATTTAAGTTGCAAAAAGTGAGATACAACTTGCAAAAAAAGTTGTTCCTTCTAACGGTGAATTTCAAAATCCTAGGGAGATCATACAGGAAAAATCAACGTACCAATGTTGGTGCGCATATGATTATTTTGCTCTAGAAGTAGGTTACATAAATGTTATATGTTAACTAGATACATATATCGCAAATATGTATCTAAAAATCACGAAATACAATGCAATTTCAGTACTAGTGATATCCATTCTATTGACAATTACATTGCTTTCACCAATCATCAACGTTACTCATAGTCCAAGTATTAAAGCTAATGAAACTGCAGAGCAAACGAATGGTTTTAATGAGCCAAACTCAAATTCTCATCCAACTTTTCAAGATAGTGTGCGAGATGCATTCCCAAATTTCCGCGCCATAAGCAGCAACTCTACATTTGTCAACGTTACGCCAGACTATATTACGGCTAACTTGAACCAAAATTTCACAATCGACGTAATTATTTCAAATGTATCTGACCTCTCCGGCTTTGATATACAGTTTAGCTGGGATCCATCGCTCCTAGAGTATGTGAGTCACGTGGCAAAAGTCCCGGTAGAGACCTACCCAGATGGCGTACTCTGCCAGCCGATTCTTCCACTCATGGACGATGTTGACGCCACTGCAGGAACATACTGGGCGGCCTTCGCCACCCTTGGAGGGCCATCCTTCAACGGTACGGGCATAGCGTTCGAAATGACCTTTCACGTAATAGGGTCTGGTAGTTGTTTACTAGAAATAACCAGCTGTGACTTAGCAAACAAATATGGCCAAACGATAACTCATTCCATTCAAAACGGCTACTTCAATACAGATGTGCAGATGCTTCCAACAGACATGCCCGTCGTCTATGTTGATCCCCAAAACATTTCTGCGTCCCCTGGAGAAACTTTCACTATCAGTGTGAAGATTTTCAATCTGACAGATACCATCTACGCGTGCTATGACGAATGGGAACCGGGACAGCCATTGCCTCCGCCTGACTCACTGTATGTTTATACTCTTGGCAACCTTTACGCCTTAGACATCCAGTTGAGCTGGGATCCAACGATTCTAGAGCATGTAGATCACGCTGTAAAGATTCCAGTTGAAACTTATCCTGATGGGGTTCTTCACGAACCAATACAACATGTTATGGATTATGTTGATCCGAGCGCGGGAACTTACTGGCTGGCTAAATCATCCCTAGGAGAAGTACCAGGATTCAATTGTCAGGATGCGAACGCGACTGTGTTCACAATGACCTTCAACGTGACGAGACGTGGGAAATGTACCCTAAATCTAACTTCAGTTGACCTTGCTGCTGATCCAGCCATGCTGGTAAGTGGCACAATCAATAAGCTTGCAATCCCACACTGGGTGAGAGACGGCCAGTTCAGCTATGGCGTAGCTGGATTGCCGGTGGCGAATTTTGAGTATTACCCGCTAAGCCCTGTAGTAAACGAAGCTGTAACTTTCGATGCATCAGACAGTTACGATTCTGACGGTTACATCATCCTCTACGTATGGGACTTTGGAGATGGAACCATACAAAATACAACAGACCCCATCACATATCATTCTTACACTACACCTAGCTCATACGATGTAACACTACAGGTAATCGATGATGAAGGGTATAGCGGATTTGCATCCGCGTCAATCAGTGTCAGCGGACCTATGGCATACATTCGAACATATATCCCACATGAATGGGTTGGCGGCGGCTCGGCGATGGGTTGGCATGCAGATGACAGTTGCTGGTCTTATGCTTTGCCCTTCAGCTTCCCATTCTACGGTACCTATTACAGTACACTCTACATTTCCAGCAACGGGCTGATATCATTCACATACGATACCAGCTTAGGAAACAGCATCGAAGCACTGGCAGGCAAAGTTGCAATTGCTCCAGCGTGGGACGATTGGGTAACGGATGGTTCCTACGACATTTATATTTGGCAAAATTCGACATGCATAGGAATCAGATGGTACGTTAGACATTATAGTAGCTATGAAATCGCAAACTTCGAGGCGCTACTCTTCAGCAACGGCGTAATACAATTCAATTACGAATATAACAGCGGTGACATATCGGCAACTATAGGTATATCAAACGGTTACAGCGAAATCCTCGCCGAAGACGCGACAAACCTAAACTATATAAACAGCATCCTCTTTACGCCTTTCTGGTTAGAACATGAACTTTTAGTCTATCTTTCAGCACCAAACCATGTTCTGCCAGGTGAAACAGCCATTCTAAATGCAACCGTTCATAATCTTGGTCTATCCAACGAAACCAATGTAGAACTCTATCTATTAATTAACGGCACTGTTCAAGCGAATATTACACTGGCTGAATTAACGAGCAACTCATACCAAACCCTTGACTATGTCTGGACTCCAGCTTTGGAAGGAACATATAACGTAACAACATACACACCTCCGGTCCCCAACGAAAACATCACAGCAAACAACATCGCAACAAAAATGGTCAATGTGCGGCAAGTTGCTGGATATGTTCTTGTTGATCAAACCCACGGAACAGATGGTATTCATAGCTACAGCATTTGGGTGGCGAACCTTACCGAAGGAGGATACGTAGTTGAAACTCATACTTTAGGTTCCATTACTTCTAATGTACTAGAAGGTTACGACGTATTTGTTATCCCTCAAGCCCACGACTATTATTCCTCAGATGAGCTATCTGCGATACAAGATTTCGTGCAAAATGGTGGGGGGCTCCTAGTGATAGGCGATGATGCACCATATGTTTATACAGATCTCACAAGCTTCGCCGGCATTACATGGATCTCAGGTGGATATGGCGGATATACCAGTGACATTACGCTCCATGCAGTAACTGACGGAGTAAACATGGCGTACTTTGATTCACCCGGTATGATTTATGTTACTTATCCAGCTATAGACCTTATTCGAGACTACTACGGAAACGTTATGCTTGCAGTTTCAGAGGTAGGCACTGGAAAGGTCATAGGGATCGCTGACGAACACTCGATCAACGACTACTATATTGGGTTTGCAGACAACCTCCGTCTCGCCGACAATATGATCAACTGGATTGGGGTAAGATACCCGCATGATCTTGCCGTTTCGGTGAGAGCACTCTCACATCTTCAACCTGGCGATTCAACAATTCTCGAGGCAACCGTTTACAACAGCGGGTTGTCGAATGAAACTGATGTAGAACTACAGATGCTGATCAATGGTGACACTGTTGCAAATGTAACGATTCTTAACCTAATAACTGATTCATCCTACACCCTTTTCTATCCTTGGAGTCCTACAATTGAAGGAACTTACAACGTTACAGCCTATGCGGTACCAGTCCCAGGGGAAACTTACACAGTCAACAACAAAGCGACAAGCTTTGTGAGAGTTACCGAGCCAATGATCCATCCAGAGGAAGGGCAGTACGCAAATTATCTAATGACTACATATAACCAATCTGGTCAGATGCCAAGTTGGATGAAATGGAACTTCACATACCAACGCTACGTTACGCCTTACTCAATCAACGTCACTATGGTGCAACAAGACAGTTCAGGTTATAATCAAACCCAATGGGTGCTCGTAAACACCTTGACCCGCGAAATGACCAGCGGATACTATCCTCTCGAACAATATTACTTCGGATGGATTGAGACAAACATCACAACAGGCTCTACGATAAGGCTACTTGACACCAATGGCACAGTTAAAGGAAGCCAACTAATCGAGGCAGCAGGGACCTACATCGACTGCTGGATAGTGGAGATGATCCATTATTCCGGATACTACACTTACAATTATACGATGTGGTATGACAAAGCCACAGGTCTATGGATTGGAATGCGGTTTAGCAATGACTACTACCCAAACGAGTATAGTATTCTGTTGCTTGTTGACACCAACATCCCCGTTGGCGGAGCATTAAGAATCGAAACAGACAAACCCATGTATACTCGCCTTGAAATCGCAACAATAACCACAACCTATGTCATAGGCGACACACCAATCGAAAACGCCACAGTCACAATCGAAGTTAACTACCCCAATGACACGCTATACTTCATCTGGACGGAAACAACAGACTCAAACGGTACCGCAACATTTGTCTTTTTCATAGAAGAAAATGCATCCTACGGTACATACACCGCATACGCCTCAGCTTACAAACTTGGCCTAGACCCAAGAACGGCTACAACAACATTTATCGTAGGCCACCTTGAACCCAACATAGAGATGTGGTTCGAAGGACCGGATGTTGCACTCATTGGCTATGATATAATTACAGTTCTTCACGTGCAAAACACTGGAAACGCAACAGCCTACAACGTTACAACAACATTAGACATCCCAAGCAGCCTCACAATCATTTCAGCAAACAATACATTCAGCGGCATCATCGACCCGGAACAAGGAGTAATACTGGTCGCCATCTTAACAGCGCCAACACCAAGCAGACACCTTCTAACAGCATCCACCACCTACACCAAAGCCGACGGAACACCCATGCCCCCAGTCTACGCCGAGAAAACATTAGTGTATGCATACCATGAAGACTATCCAGTAGACCTCACTGAAATGACAATAACAGGCACAACAGAACAAATAATAGTGAACCTTACGATAACAAACTACGGAGACTCACCAATACAAATAACACTAATAGCCTCCGCACAGCACGTAACATCCAAACTTATGCTTCGTTCAGTCTACCAAACCATAATCATAAACCCGAACGAAACAATAATAATATCCCTTGCAATCGCCATCCCTTCAACTGCTCCATCAGGAGAATATATCGTGCTAAGCATCTTAGCAACCCAACTTCCAAGCCAAGACGGCTTCACACTAGTAACGAAACAAGAAACAGTGATCATCTAAAGAGGGCCGCCAATGAAGGACATTACTGACCTTCCTATAAACTCCCCCTTTTTTCAAACTTAACTTTGAAATTATCTCAGAAAATTAAATTGAAGTAGGGAACTTGAATGAGAAAGCTTGATACCACACTACTGATACTCCTCATGTCGCTCTCTTTCTTTTTGGCACCCCAAATAATATTCGCCTCAACATCATTTCCGCAACATGAAAGAGTTCCAAAAAACGGGTCTACTTCCGAGTTAAGAAGCATTCTAGAAGAAAACATGCAACCATTATCTTCTCTCTCTTTGCTTTTGTCCTTGGACAAAGACACTTATATTCGACAAGAAACGATAGTTGCGACTGTACAATTCCTCTATGAGCAAACACCGATCCCAAACGCCCAAGTCACTTTAGAAGTTGACTTTCCCAACGGTACTTCTTGGTTTATATGGGGCAATAACACGGACGAAGACGGATTCTCAAGATTTGACTTTCTCATCGCTCTAACGAATCCTTCAGGAAAGTATGCAGTGTATTCGACAGCGTATAAAGAAGGATTGGGAACTGCAACTGCAGCAAGAATTTTCACAGTGCGCGCGCCCGATGTTGCTATCACGAACGTTGCTCCATCCTCAGATGTTGTAACTCAAGGGGATACAATCACAATAGATGTCGATGTTGCTAATGAAGGAATAACAACTGAAACTTTCACTGTGGCCCTTTTCGCTGACAAAAACACCATTGTTATCGGAGACGAGATTATCATCGGAAACCAAACAATATTTTCCTTAGCAAATGGAACATCAACAATCGTCACCTTTACATGGAATACTACAGGTGTGGCTGAAGGCAATTACACAATAAGCGCCCTAGCCTCCTCGGTGCAGGGCGAAATCGACCTATCCAACAACATTTACACTGATGGCATAGTGAAAATAATCCCACCAATGGAGTTGAGAGTGATAATAGATCAAGCTCTAGTCAGTGATAATAGAACTGACATAACCAGTTCACAATGGGTTAGTTTTCACGCGAAATGGTTAAATGGATCTGATGTCATCGGCGGCAATATATACGTTAATGAAACAGCCTATAGTACAAACAAAAGCGGATGGATAACAATTCACGTGAGCTTCGACACCGTTGTCAAAGGAGTCTGGACGGTGACTGGAGTTTCATGCAACGGTATTGTCACATTCCAACAAACCGTTAGTAATCCATGGATCATTTGGGATCGAGTTAAAGTGATCCTCGACACCTTTAACACAAGAATAGATGTGAGCACCAATGCCTCAATAAGATGGACAGGAACATATGAATATGATTCGACAAGTTTCTACGAAAGCATTACACTCAATGATACTACATTAAAGGATATCGTTGGAAAATATGGCTTCACGGTTCAAAGCATCCAAGATCCGAAATATGATTTGACAGCATTTACATCTAATTCGATATATGTAATTTTTGACAGAGTCTCTATCACTTTGTCTATAGGTGACTCCCACATCGACTTAGGATCTGAAGCTGCATTAGTCTGGACAGGCGTATACGAATATAACCTAACAATCTTTAGCGGCACCGTAACCCTGAACGATACTAACACAATAAAGACAACCGTGGGAAGATACGGGTTCGTAACCGAAAGTATAACAGACCCATTATACGGAATAACAACTTTTACGTCAAATGAAGTCTATTGCATCTGGGATCAAGTTGATATCATTTTAGCAGTAAACGATAATAGAATTGACCTCGGTAGTACTGCAAATATTACATGGACAAGCATCTATGAATATGATGACATTACTTTTAATGGAATGATTGGTCTAAATGGCACTTTAACAAAAAATGTTGTGTGTAAATATGGCTATAAAGTAAAATCAATTTCAGATCCAATTTATGGACTAACTGTTTTCTCATCCAACGCAGTATTTTGCATATGGGACATGATAAAAATCTTTGAGGGTGGAGTTTCTCGTCCAGTAACTAACATTACACAGACTGAAACAGTTTGGTTCAAAGCTAAATACGAATATGATGGTGAGCTTTTTGATGAAAGCAAAGGTTTGCTCTTCATAAATAACACTGCTATGACTTGGTCTACGATGAACGATAGATGGGAATGTGAATATGATTTTTCTACTATTGGAAATAGAACGTTCCTGGCATCCGGCGTTTTAGACACGCAATATGCTATAGCAAACATAAACGACATTGTTGGACCCTTATCAATCACTTGGGTTGAACTAGTGTATTACATACCTCGACCACCCAGCCCTGGACAACCTATAATCATAAATGCAACAACAGTAATCAACGCCACTATAATAATAGACGACATATCTAAGGAATGCATGCTCCTAGTTAGAATAGTTCCTATGCCAGGTCCACCACCAGATGGTTCAAACGGTGTTGGAAAGCCTTTCGAGATCAATGCAACTGGAAATCCAGCAGGGCAGTTTAGAATTCGGATTTACTATTCGGAAGAACAGCTGGCAGTTCTTGGGATAGACGAAAAAACCCTTAAAATACATATTTGGGATGGCAGCCAATGGGTACCCATAATTTCAAGCCATGTCAATCGTGCAAAGAACTACGTTGAAGCGGTTGTCAATCACTTCAGCACCTTTGGCCTCATTGGCAGTTATTCTGCTAAACCACCACCTCGATCACTAGAATGGATCGCTTTAATTGTAACAATAGCAGTTGCAGCTTCAATTTCTCTGATTCTGATCTTAAGAAAAAAAGGTAAAAAACAATCTAGATCCCAGTAATTTTTGAAAATGATTGAAGCAAAAACATTTACTACCTGAAAACGCGTATGGATGTTAACATTCTAATGACATCGGAGAAAATGTGCCAACAGTGAAATTGTGACTACAAGATATGCTTCTCGAATACACTATGTTATTTTCACTTCCTATGGAGATGCGTTATCTCCAATAGTGTTATAACGCTCAAATCCAGCCTCTCCGAGTTCTTAGCTTTTTCCACAATCTCCACTATTTGAACTTTGTACTCGTCTGACTTTAAGTCGATTAGGTGTGTGTAGATTTGGATACTTTAACGTGTTTTTGATGTTTCTGTGTCCCATTTTTCTTTGAACGTGAACTGTGTCCTTAGTTTTGTGGTACAGCATTGTGCTGTAGAAGTGCCTTAAGTCGTATAGTCGAATCTGTTTCAATTCTGGCTTGCCTAATCTCTCAGCTACTTTGTTTCCAAGTCTGTTCCAGTTTTTTGAAGAGTTTTGGAACAAGGAAATATTTTCTCGTTTAATGATAGATTCTTTGTTGAAACCAATTGCTTCAGTAAGGCTAAGGTTTCACTTTTCAGCTTTAGGACTCTTGCTTCTCCACCTTTAGCTGTCTCTGGATATCCTAAGCCTTGATGTAAGTCAATATGTTTCAGAGTTAGATCTTCAACTTCGATAGGTCCAAGTCCGCATTCTTTAATCAGTTTGAAGGCCACTCGATTTCTCGTTTTAGTATAGCTGTCAATCAAGTCAATATCTGACTCTAAAGGCAACTTCTTAAGGCTGAAAGCTCTTTGATACTTCGGTCTCTTCCAAGACAAACCATAAAAAACAGCATAGTGATTGTAAGCGTTTACCACATTCTCTTTGTAGCCGTTCGACCAATCAACCTTCGCTATGAACTCTTTAATTTCATCGGGATTGTCTAAGTTGACATGTTTCGCCAAGTTCCTAAGTCTCTTACCAATAGGCTCTATCGTATTTTCTGAATAGCCATCTTTCTTCATTTGCCACAAAACTTGGAATATGCGTCGAGCGTAGGGTGCAGTGATGGTGCGGGGGGTGGGATTTGAACCCACGAACGCCTACGCGACAAGGTCCTAAGCCTTGCTCCTTTGACCAGGCTCGGAGACCCCCGCTTAGACATCCATTCAGAAGATTGAAACTGCATATAAGTGTAAACGTTCATTTTTTCGAAATCCTTTAAAACTCTTGAAAGGTAATTGTCTTGACCATTATGCCTCGGTGGCCTAGCTCGGTAGGGCATCGCCTTGGTAAGGCGGCGGTCGCGGGTTCAAATCCCGCCCGAGGCTTCCGTTTCTGAAATATGTAAGGACCCGCAATTATCTCTATATTTCTCTGTTCGTGAGTATTAATCATGCGCTCCATAACCGTTCTAACAATCAACGGAGAGCCTGAAAACGAGATAGACCTAGTCAAGATTGTTGAGGATGCAAGAACCTATTTTCCGTCGGAAACATGGGACGACATTAAATATCTCGGAAAACTCAGTTTGGAGTACGATGTTAAGATAGCATTAAATAGAGAATCTTTTGCGGCTTTCCTTTTTGAAAAGCTGATTGAGAGAATTGGGAAAATAAATAGCTCCGATAGATTGATGAGCCTTTTGTTGGGAATAACACTAGATCCAATAGTGGCTGTGCACTATTTTTTTGATGGAGAAAACTTCAAGAAAACAGTTTATCTTGTTCACGATTATGTGGCTGAAAAGGTTGGAGTTGTGTCTCTTTTCCAAGTGGATAATGAGTCTTCAAGAAAAGTAGTGGCTCACGGGTTAGGCCATAACAAAGGTCTACGGCATCATATGGAGCCAATTGACCTCATGTATTCTGAGCTTTTGCGATTCCCTAGATTGCAAGTAGAAGGGTTTTGTAAGGTTTGCCTGCGTAAGTTGACAGAAGGTCAGACGGGCATGTCAGATTTAAAATAAGTACTGCGCCAACAAAAGGTGTTATAAAGCGAAGAGAGTTGCGTTTTTCCCTTTCTAAAAAATTCCATATATCTGATCTGGTGCGAGAATGTCGGGGAATTTTTTTCTTAACTTTAAACGAGTGGAATAGCACAGGTGGCATTCGTCAACGTAGCCATCTTCATGTTCAACTTGGTGTTCTCTAACAAGTTCAGTTGGTCCTCCCTTTAGAATTGGTGCACATATGGGATGCTTTTCTGGATTAAATTTGGCGAACAATTCCGGCAGTGGGGTTTGCTTCATATTTCCTATTGTGATGCCTTGACAGACGTGGACATAGCCAAAGGGGTCGATATGGACTCGGCTTTGATTAGAAAAGTCTTCGTCTAGGCATTTGCTAAATTCTGTCCAATGCTTTCTTGGTAATCCTTCTACAAGTTTTTCAACCGCTCGACCTTTGAACAACACTCTACCTTCGACAACTGGCTTGCCTTTCCACTCAATTTCCTTCAAGTATTTCTTTGGGTCTTCTATGATAATCTTGCCAACCGGTAAGCCAAGGTCCTTGGCGGCTTCGTAAGCGTATTTAGCAAGGTTCTCCTCGGTTTCGCCGTAATGATAGGCGTCGTCGCTTATGGACAAATCGGAAATGCCAATCTCCGAAATTGGGGTGAGCCATTCTTTTGCATCTTCAACTGACGTAGCCCAGTAAGTGTTTGTGACTATACCAGTTTTGAAACCATATTCTTTTGCTGTGCGTAAACCCCAAAGCATAGCTTGATAGTAGAGGAAAGGTTCACCGCCCTCAAAATATATCCACTTAATATTCCCAACCTGTTTTGCCTCTTTGAGAATCTCGCGTATATCTGAAATCTTCATTACACCTTTTGCGTCGGGACAACTGTAAACGAAGCAGTGGTCACACTCGAAATTGCATTGATAAGTTTGAAGAAGATGTAACCCAGTTATTGCCATAATTTTATTTTTGGAGGCTTGGAGCATTTAGCTTTTTTTGTGACGGTAAAACATAGGTGCTCAGCGGGTTTTTCACTGTTTTAACGAAAAAGCTATAGGGGTTTATACATTAAATTAGACAAGTTCTTTGAAAGAATAAGCTCTATATATAACGTGACAGCAACATGATGAGGGGACTGTAGTGAGCTTTGAAGAGCTCTTGCCATATATTCTAGCCTTAATCGTAACACCAATCGCAGTCCTCATCGTCCTTTACGCCACGAAACTTAGAAAAAAGGAAGAAAATTTGGAACTTTCTCCAAAGCTAGAGGCTGCAGAAAGATGGCGCTATAGAGTTCAACGAAGCATCTCTTTGGGCGACTCAAAAGAGGCCAACGAAAAGCTGAGAACCTTAAGTTTGGAAAGAGAGATTTTAAGCGATGCTATACGCCGTCTTTACGAAGCCCACGCCGAAGGAAAAATAACTGAAGAGGAGCGCGAACGGCTGGCCAAGAGATACAAATCGAGAATGATGAACGTCAAGGAAGCCATCGCAGAAAGCGAGTCAGTTGTGGCGCTTCATGAATTAGAGGCAATGCAGGAAGATTTGATTAGCTTATTCGATGAACGATTCGACGAATTAAATGCCAAAATTGAAACTTTACGTTCACGAGTTGGGTTGGAAACAGAGGAATCAATCATTCCCACCCCTATACCTGTACAAATTGAAGCGAAGCCGCTTGAAAAGGCAGCTGCAAGAAAGACAAAAAAGAAAAAAACTTCGCGAAAGCCTCAAAAACCTCGTAAGACAGCAGCGGAGGAAAGAATAGAGAAAATCCGCGCAGAGGTGGAAAAAGTTTTAGATCGCCTTGAACAGATGGAGGTTGAGACCTAAGTTTGGATTGGCGAGAAAACGCCAAAAAGATGGCGGCCATAAACGCAGTTAAACACGTTGAAGACGGGTTTATTGTGGGCTTAGGAAGTGGGACAACGGTTACTTACGCTTTTCAAGAAATTGGTAAGAGAATACACGAAGAGAAACTGCACATTTATGGGGTTCCTACATCCTATCAAGCCTTCCTGCTAGCTGTACAAAACAGTATTCCCGTAACCACACTGGACGAACATCACCAACTCGACATAGCAATAGATGGTGCAGACCAAGTGGATGAAAAGCTTAATATGATTAAAGGCGTAGGCGGGGCGTTAACTCGAGAAAAAATAGTAGCGTCTGCATCAAGAATGAACGTTATCATAGTTGACGAGACAAAGTTGACAAGGAAACTGGGCGTTAATCAACCTGTTCCAGTCGAGGTTTTGCCTTTCGCTATGTCCACCATAACAAAAAAATTGCGCATATTGGGTAGCAAACCTATTCTGCGTGAGGCGGAAAAGAAACTTGGTCCCGTGGTGACGGATAACGGAAATTTCATCGTTGATGTAGATTTCGGGTCAATTGACAACCCAAAAGAGTTGAACCGAACGTTGAAAGCTATCCCTGGAATAGTTGAAACCGGTCTGTTCGTAGGGATGGCAGACGTTGTTTATGTTGGTGGAAGAGAAGCTGTTCAGAAGCTTGAAAAGTAATATAGCTGTATGGCTATAAGGTTTTATTGTTTCTTTGATGGTAGGGCTTCTACAGCCTCTCTCGCTTTTGTTCCTGCAAAAGGATTGTTGATGATACTATCTAGATAATCTTTCCACAGTTCAAACTTTTCCAATAAGTTTCGATATACCTTCTCGTGAACACGCAATAATCTCTATTTGCTGCTTTCTCGCCGCATATTCTGCAGTTCAACACGTTTCTTCCTCCATTCCTTTTTCGGACAGATAGGGTTTAAGCATAAACTCCAAGGTCTTTTTCCTCTCCTAAAGACCATTATGGTTGGCCAACCACAGACGTTACATGTTCTTCTCGTTGGTTTAACCGTGCCAAGTTGGGGGAGGGGAAAAGAAGTTTTGCAGCTGCTTTTGAAATAGTTGGTGCATCCGACGAAGCGTTTGCCAGTTTTGCGGGAGCGGAGAATTATGAGTTTACCTGTTTTACATGCGG
This sequence comes from Candidatus Bathyarchaeota archaeon, assembly GCA_023131225.1. NCBI lineage: Archaea > Thermoproteati > Candidatus Bathyarchaeota > Candidatus Bathyarchaeota archaeon. Next base: position 37,077 of record JAGLZW010000003.1, read on the forward strand.
GGCAGTCGCTGATTATGCGCTCTTGTAGTCTCGCTTGTCTAACGGCGTCGCTTAGGACTTGACCTATTGCTTCCTCTCGGTTTTTTAGTTCTTCCAAAACTGGTCTTAAACGATTAATGGCTTCTGCAAGGACGTTTTCACGTTTCTCCTCATTCTTTTTGATACGTCGTATTTTTTCTTCGAGTTCACGTGTCAGTTTAATTGAAACTACTGTGGGCGCGTGTTTTTGGAGAATTTCTGTAACGGTATGACCCAGTTCTGTTACTCTGATGCTTTCTTCTGTGATGTAGTTTCTGTTGTAGAGTGTTTGAATGATGTTTGCTCTTGTGGCTTTGGTGCCAATTTCCTCTTTTTCCATCTTTTTGAGGAGGCTGCTAGGGTTGTAACGAGGTGGTGGTTTGGTGAATTTGTCTTCACTGATTACTTTGTTTACCCTAACTTCTTCACCTTCTTTGACGTCTGGAAGCTGAACTTCATCAGAGCGAACATATGGTTTGTAGAAGCGTATCCATCCCTCCTTGAGAATTTTGCGTCCAAACAGCAAAAACTGGTAGCCATTAACATCGATTTTAATCCTCATACTCTGTTTTGTAGCGGATTCACTGAACACTGCCATGAAGCGTTTCACAATCAGGTCCCAAAGCTTACGTTCAGAAGTATTTAGTTTGCGTTCTGGCAGGCTTCCTGTTGGGTAAACAGCTGGATGTGCAGGATCTTCTTTCTTTCCTTCTTTTGGCTCCAATTTTTCACAGCCAAGTAATTCTGAGGCTAGTTTTCGATAAGCTGATTCTTTTCTCAGTCCAGCAAGGATAGACTTGTAATTTATTGTGGGTGGCAATTTTTGGCTACTTGTTCTTGGATAGGAGATCAACGCGTCTAGATATAGACGTTCGGCTAGACTTGTCGTTCTTCTCGGATTGTATCCGAAAAGACGGTAAGCTTCGCTTTGCAATGTGCCTAGGTCAAAGGGAACTGGAGGGTTTTGCCTAAACACTTTTTTTTCGATTTTTGCAATTTCCCCTGTCTTTCCCCTGCAAGCATCAACAATGGCGTCTGCCTCGGTTTTGTTTTCCATCTTCTTCTTTTCATATTCCACCTCGAAAAATTTGCTTTGTATTTCAACCTGGGCTTTAATAGTCCAATATGGTGTAGGGACGAAACGGGCGATAGAGTTCTCTCTTAGAACTAGAAACCTCAAAGTTGGACCTTGCACTCTGCCAGTGCTTAGGGTTGCATATCTACCGCTCGCTCGTTTTACTGCCGAAGTCAGTGCTCTCGAGAGGTTTATGCCATATAACCAGTCTATTTCATGTCTTGCCTTCCCTGCTTCAACAAGGCTGAAATCGAGCGTCGGTGAACGGTGCTCGTAGGCTTGTTCCAGCTCGACCTTTGTCAACGTGGAATATTTCATTCTTTCAGCAACATCTGCCTTGCCACAAGCATAGTTAAGGATGCTATAGCCAATGAGGCTGCCTTCCATGTCATAATCACAAGCATCTATAAACATGTCAGCGTCAAGTGCAAGTCTAGAAATGGTTTCTATCCATACTTTGGTCCGTTGAGCGCCTTTTTCAGCTAAATATCGGGGAGCCCACTTGAAACTGAAAACCGGATAAAGAGATTTCTTACCTTCTCTTTGGGTAACAGTGTAGAGATGTCCGAGAGCAGGAACGACAACAATCTTTCTATCTCTCTCAGCAACGAAATAGGGAACTCCTTTTTCTTTATACTTCTTTGGTTTGTTATTCTTGTCTAGAGCTTTAGCAATTCGTTCAGCAGCGACCGGTTTTTCAGCGACAATCAAGGTATGCTCTTTCATAGGACTCCCTCAAAACTGCAAAGATTTCTCTCACACAGTCAAGACTAAGTTAGCTATAAATGATAATTCATTTGATAGGCAGCTCTTTTCATGCGCTTAAAACAACACAAACTGCAATACACGAAAATCACATCAGTGCCTTACCTATAAGCTTCAAAACTTGCCGGGGAGAAAAACGCACAAAACTTGCCTTTGACAGCCATCTTCCAAGCTTTGGCACAAGTCCTACAGCATCTGTCCCAAGTTTACAGACAACAACATGCTCCAAAATACCCAACGACTCAACCCCTAGTACATCACGCTCAAGCCTCATCCTTCTAATTGCCTCTATTACTTTGTGACCTAATGCTCCCAAAACAACCAAACGATCAGTCCGTGTGGCAATCCAGCGACTGTAAAGCTCCAATTGTTTCTCTGTCAACTCCGCCTTGAACTCGCCCGCACCAACCTTAACTATCCGAATTTCTAAGGGAAGCTTATCCACTAACCCGTACAACTCA
>JAGLZW010000004.1 GCA_023131225.1 Candidatus Bathyarchaeota archaeon
ATTGTTGCATAAACTGGTTCTGGCGAAAAAACGCCAACATCTACAAAAATCCCTATTTTGCTTCGCCCAGAAAAAATTACCCTTCCACACAGAACAGAAAGACGTTTAATATTCTCAATAGAGATAGGGGCCAAACCTACATTCTTTCCCAGAAAACGCACTGCAACTTCTTCATCCTCACCAAAAACCTTGACGTTGATCCACTCATTTTCCACTCCACTCAAACAAGTCAACTCAACTCTTAACCCTTTACATGATTCTCTCAGAATTTTTTCAATTCTTTCTAGAGAAACTGCGCCGTAAACTTTCTGAAGTAGCACAACTTCACGCAAAAAGACACCCTCTTCACTCAAGGCAAAACGAAAGCTCTTCATGCCACTGCTTCAAACGCTCAAGAGAGGCCTCAGGGATGTGCTTGTCTCGACTAAACCGCTCAAAAACCACTTCAATGGGCATCCGCATTGAACCTTCAATCAACTTATCAGCATAAGCTACAATCCGCTCCTCAATAGACTCTGGAACATAACTCTTCACAGGCCACCTTAACTTCTCAGCTTCACTTTCTGTAATTCCACTACCAACATGCCGCTCGATGATAGAAACTAGAGCATCTGGCAATCCTAACTCCCTCGCAATATATGCTCCTACAATCCCATGATCTACGCTATGGGTCTTCGCCCGTCCAATATCATGTAAAAGCGCGCCAATTCGCACAAGTTCAACATTAACTACCAATCCCTTCTTCTTGCAAGCTTCAGCTATTTCCACCGAGAGATCTGCTGCTGCCCTACAGTGTTTCACGACTTTCTTTGAACAACCCGCATGCATTAGGAGTTTCAGCGCCGTCTCCTCAGACGGTAACCCTCTGCTCACCTAACTCCTTCCTTAATTGATCAACCTTTCGAGACAAGACCTCAACTACTTTACCATTATCAAAATGCATCATTGGCTCATTGCAGGTCGAGCACCGAAAAATTAGCTCCATTGCTTCCTCAAAGGGAACCCGTTTACATCCTTGTGTGCCACAATAGTAGAAATCATGATTTTTCTCATAGCTAAGCCGTGCATCTAGCTTCTGCAAAACATGTCTTTTTTGGTTCATAATGAAACCCTCAAGCTGATCTGGTTGAAGCTTCCAATGAAATATGAACCAACCCGTGTGTGGGTCTCTTGATCTTCTCAACGATACGAGGGAATGGTCATATAGTCTGTAAAGTATCTTGCGAACAGAATTCAGCCGTATTCCAGTTTTGTTTGCTATCTGATCATCTGTAGTTTCATCTGCATCCTTTAAAATGTAGATGATTTGAATGGCTTCTTCTTGTCCCAACACTTCTGCAACTTTGACCAATGTTTCATCGTCTATGAAAGTCAACATAAGGTACCTCTATCACCAATTAATATACTATCTACATGAAACATAAATTTCTTATTTATCGGATATGGATTTGCCTTTTAAACTTTTCTTTTCAAAACAACCTTCTTCCCATGCTTTCGCGGAATGATCTGTAGTTTCGCAGTTTTAAACTTCTTCGCTAATTCCTTTCCCTCAAAAAATCTGTCGAGAAAGACTGCAAGGCCAGAACATTCAGAATGAGGCTGATTTCCAACAGCAACATTGAAATCCGAAATTTCACGAGAAAAAAACTTACTTGGAACTTTCCTGCTTCCCACAATAACTAGCACATTTTTTCTAGTTGCTTGAATTCGTTGGATTACGTTACTTGTTTGAATGTTTTCCCCATAAGCAGTTAAGTGAACAACTACGCCACCTTCAGCCTTCCAGTCTTTTAAAACCATTTTCCACGGAGTACCCACTTGAAAGAAGAAAGGGCCGCCCCAGTTCTCGACAACTTCATCTATGGTTTTCTTGATTTTCATATCTCCAACATCGGTAAGTATTATGCCTGACGAACCAAACGCTCTTGCAGTAAGAGCAACATGAGTTGTCAATCTCTCGTCTCTGAATCGATGTCCCCACCTCAAAACTACGACTTTAGGCAGCTTGTTCTTCAACTATTTCAACTCAACAAACTCTTTAACAGTTCCACCAAGCTGCTTTACGCGCCCAAGAACCTTGTCAGCGAAATCTGCCACTGCTTCAAAGCTAACATTAGCGTAATCGTTCTCGTATTTCACGTTTTTGACATCAGTGTAGTTGAAGATCCATGAAAGGAAGGAGAGAGTTTCATCTGAAAGAGGGATGGAAAAAGTTGCGTGGATATAATTTGTGAGGTGTTTGACCAGTTCTTGTTCAAGAAGGCTAATGTTTATGTCATGTAAAGCAGAAATAGGAACAATGTTTGAAGCCAAGTCTTTCAATGCATCTGTTCGTTGTTGAATTTCATACTCTGAGAGTAAGTCAATTTTGTTAAGTGCGGTCACTACAGGGATTCCATGTACTCCAATTTTTTGCATTGTGTCAAGACTTATTGAATGTTTTCTCTTAATTTCTTTCAACGGCTCACTTGCATCCACAATTAGGAGTATTAAATCTGAAAAAATCGTTTCTTCAAGAGTTGAGCGGAAGGCCTCTATTAGCGTGAGTGGAAGTCTGTCAATAAACCCAACAGTATCGGTTAAAAGGACTCGTTTCCCGAGCAGATTCACGAGTCGCGTGGTAGTGGAGAGTGTCGTGAACAGCCCCTCACCTGTTGGAACAGCTTCATGAACCAGTGCGTTGAAAAGAGTGCTTTTTCCAGCATAAGTATACCCTCCCAACGAAACAGCTGAGAAACCAAGGTCTAGCCTTCGTTTTCTGTGTAAGTCTCTCTTTCTTTTGAATTGTTTTAACTTTTTTTGTATTGTATGAACTTGCCTTTGCACTGCTTCGTGATAGACGTCTACTTCGTATGCACCTAGCCCCATGAAGCCTGGTTGCTCTTCCATTCTTGCAAGTCGCACTTTTTCTTTTGCATGTGCTGATTCGTAGCGGAGTTTAGCAAGTTGGATTTGGAGCTTAGCCTCGGTTGTTGAAGCTCTCTGAGTGAATATTTCAAGAATTAATTGAAATCGGTCTATTGCTTCTACGCCCGTTTCTTTAGCAAGGTTGTAAGCTTGAACTGATTTGAGGCGATTGTCAAAAATTATTTTCCTAGCATTGTGCTCTTTGACTAATCGTGCAAGTTCTTTTACCTTGCCTCTTCCTATTTGAAAGCGTGGATAGGCCTTTCGTATTTGTTCGATAGTTGCAACAACGGTGTATCCAGCGGATTCTGTTAGGTTTTCGAGTTCTTTCAAGCTGCTTGGTTCGTTCCTTAAGCGTCGTTGTACGATGATTGCTTTTGTTATTTTCTTGCCTCCGCCGGTTTCTTCTTACTTTTGATTAGATCTCCTAATGTGATGTTTTTTGATGGAAGGGTCGTAGCTAAGAGTTTTTTCGAAATCTTCTTTTCAGTCGCTGGGACAAAAAGCTTGATTCTTAATGCGTACTGGAGTTTTTCTGCAAGTCTCAAATCAGGCGTCATTTTGTGGCTTTCTAACTTTTTAAGCACAGAGACTTTTTCGTTTATTTTTCTGCCCAAGTCTTCATGGCTTAGTAGTTGTGCTTCTCTCGCTTGACGTATTCGAGCGTCAAAGTCGTTAACTAGATCTAGAGTAAGCTCTAAAGGAGACTGATGCTTTGCTGAAACTTTTAATTTTCGCTTGAGCGGTCTTTGGAGTTTAACGGCTGATCTAGCTGGTTTCGGCGTTTTCATTTCCCAGCTTATTGAGCCGAGTGTTGCGCAGTCACTACATACTATAAGTCTTGCTCCTTCGATTATGGCTTTGTAAGGTTTGCCCATTATGGGACGACCGCAAACTTCGCACCGCAAGGCTGTGTCACCTAAACTGCTATACGGACAAAGAGGCGAATGTAAGGTATAAAAGTAGCTTAACTCTCACCCTAAAAATAGTTTGTGGACTTGGGGGCGCGCACGTTTAGTGATTTAGTATGGTGCGTGAGCAACAGCCTTAAAGAAACAATCGGTTAAGAGTTTCCGTAGTTGGCGGCGAGTGTAACCCAATCATATATGTCGATTAGTTCCTATTGGGGCGCGAAGTCTGTGCGCGGGTTCCAGTTGGGGTCGCAGGGTTTAGAGCCGTATGCTTCTGCCGCCAATACAATGTCGTATATGTTAACGACTCCATCTTCATTAAGGTCACATTCAAGGCGAGCGTGTGTCACAACAGTTCCGTCGAAAACATCGTAGGGATAGAACCGCCGCTGCTTGCGAGATTTGCGGATTGTATGTCTAATCGCGTGTTTAATTCTCCTTCGCCCGGTTCAGGTTGATATACCACTCTGAAAGCCATGACGAAAACCGTTCCACCCCCGTCAAAGCCTGATCCTCCCAGCGTTGCAATGGCAGCCCAATAGCTGCCAAGTGCGGGGTCCACCACTTCAGCGAGTCTTAGTGGTGGATCATGAATTATGCCTGCACAGGGGCTTGGCGGTATGGGGCTTGGGTAGCTCTCAACTGTACTGGTTTGTGTGTGGGTTATATATTTGATGTAGCTGGTATTCCAGCTGAACTGTATGTCAAAGCCTAGGAGGTCTGCTACGTTTTCAACTACCACAGCAATCGTAAAAGCCTTGTCTACTACATTTTCAGGACCTAGCTCGATAATTTCAGGAATTACTCTTACAATAGTTTATCGCGAGTGGATGGTGAGTGGGTGTGGGCCTAAATAGGTTGAATGTCAAACGTGAATAGAAAAAGAATGATAATTGGTAGGAAAATCATAACTGCTAATGCTGCTTTTCTCACTTTTTCTCCCAGACATAATGTATCTTCGGAGTTATTTAGCGCTTTCTGAAGACGCAGATGCAGGAATACAAGCTTTAGGAGAACGCATGTGAGTCATTATGCCTATTTTCGGAGAACATGCAAGACCATCAAGAAAGGCGAGCACATTAAGCTTTCAATTTTCGCTCCAAAAATGTACTCTGAAGTTACCCCAACTATTTTACATATCTTCGCTTCTTTATAGATGTCGTATCAACGAACGGTGCCAATATGCGAGATAATCCTTTGCAAAAAATCCGTTCTATTGCTGACTACCAGTTTGGGCGAGGAACTGGAAAGGTGCTTTTTCCCGACACAGTGGATATTGTTTTTTCTCGGCGGACTGGTAGGATAAGGCACATTTATTTAGATGGCGAACTTTTGGCTACTTTGCGACCTACCAACAGCTTTTTCTCGCTGACCATTGAGGGTGCACGCCACATCACGCAGATTAAGCCTCCACAATTATGGGTGGAGGTTCAAGACGATGCAGCCAACTTTGTCGCTAAAGGTAAAAGCGTTTTTGCTAAGCACGTTGTTGATTGTGACGAGGAAATTAGACCTGAAGAAGAAGTGGTTGTCATAAATAGTAAATGCAAAGTTTTAGCTGTTGGCAGGGCGGTTCTGGCTGGAAGGGAGATGAAAGCGTTTAAACATGGTGTTGCCGTTCGTGTTAGAAGAGGATCTGCTGAAGGGAAGAGGGAGAGTTAAGAAGGAGAAGCAAGAAAATTATGCGTGGAGTAAGTGAGAGTTGCGTAAAGGAATGAGTCCGAGAGATACTAGGCGGCTAATGAAGCGTATGGGCTTAAGCATGGACGCGATGCCTGACGTTCAGCAAGTTGTATTCAAAACAAGCGTGAAGGAAATAATCGTTGAAGAACCAGAAGTAGCTATATTGAACCTTAAAGGACAAAAGGTGTTCCAGGTCACAGGAGGAAAAATTACGGAAAAAGCGTTAGCGGCTGAAGGAAAGAAACTAGCGATTCCTGAGGAAGACATTAGATTGGTGGCCGACCAGACTGGGAAAAGTGTGGAAGAAGCAAGACAAGCGCTAGAGGAAAGCGGTGGAGACCTCGCCAAGGCGATTCTTCTTCTTCAGACAAAATAGCCTAGAATTGTTTCAAAATATCTTGTTTCTCCATTACGTAGCCGCAGTAATGGCATCTTATCATTAGAGGGTCTTGGCTTTTCACGTAGAATTTTGGCTGTACTGGCTCGTTGCTGTTGGATATGCATGCAGGGTTGCCGCATTTTACTGTTCCACGTATGATGTCTGGTAGTTTTACGCGTTTTTTATCAACCACTTTATAGTCGCGAATTATGTTTATTGAGGCGTGGGGGGCCAAAAGCGCTATCTTATCAACTTCCTCAGGTTCTAGTTCCCTGCCTTCTACTTTAACTATATCTTTTGTGCCTAGCTGTTTGCTCGGCACGTGCAACGCGATTAACACCGTTCCATTTGTTCGTCCTGTTATCCCCAAAATTTTCACGACATCTAGCGCGTGTCCACCTGTAATGTGATCGATGACTGTGCCATCTTTAATTTTTGAGACAAGAAGGGTTTTTTCAGCCATTGTAGGTTTGCCTCTTGAACAGATTCATAGCAAGAAGGCTATATGGTTTTTCCTAACAGGTTGAAGGCGCTAGCAAAGAAGTTATTTATCACCTGCTCATTTTTTGTTTGGTGTTAAAGTTGGAGTTTAAGGGGCGTGACATCATTTCTCTGAGGGATTTTTCGCGGCAGGAGATTGATTACATTCTAGAGATGACTCGAGCTATGGAGCCTATGGCAAGGGCTGGTTCAGATTTATTGCGTGGGAAGATTTTGGCTACACTGTTTTTTGAGCCTAGTACTCGTACGCGTCTGAGTTTCGAGTCGGCTATGCATAGGTTAGGTGGTTCTGCGATTGGCTTTGCTGAGGCAGAGATTACTTCGGTGAAGAAGGGTGAGAATTTGGCTGATACTATGCGGGTTGTTGAAAGTTACGCTGATGTTATTGTTGTACGGCATCCGTTGGAAGGGGCGGCTAGGTTGGCAGCTGAGTTCGCAGGTGTCCCAGTTATCAATGGTGGTTCTGGTGCTGAGGAGCATCCGACGCAGGCTTTGCTAGATTTGTACACTATTGTTAAAGAGAAAGGGGAAATTGACGGTTTGAACGTGGCTTTGGTTGGTGATTTGCGTTATGGGCGGACAGTGCATTCGTTGGCGTATGCGTTGTCGTTGTATGATGTGAAGTTGTTCCTTGTTTCGCCTGACATGTTGCGTATGCGGAGGGAGGTTTTGCAGGTGATTAAGGAGGAGATTGAGGTTATAGAAAAAAATAACCTAGAGAAAATTATTGGTGACGTTGATGTGTTGTATATGACTCGTATTCAGAAGGAACGTTTTCCAGACGCGGCGGAGTATGCGAAGGTAAAGGGTTCATATAGAGTTGATTTGCAGTTGTTAGAGAGGGTAAGGAAGGATATGATTGTTCTACATCCGTTGCCGAGGGTGGATGAGATTGCGCCTGAGGTAGATAGTACGAGTCATGCACGGTATTTTCAACAGGTGTGGAATGGAATTGTTACAAGGATGGCATTATTAGCTTTGATACTAGGGAAGACAGAGTAGAGAGGGGAATGATAAGTGTGCGGGGTTCCTAGACTAGACCATCTGCTACATGCTCAACAGAATCTAAACAGACGCTAAACACTAGGAAAACGCCTCAAATGCGCGTGTTCTTGATTTTACCTTGAGTCCTTGAAACCCCACCTATCTGTAATCTACATTTTGCTTTTTCAAAGCCTTTGAGTAGAACCATACTATTAATGGGCAAACTTAGTTGATGGAAATAAATAAGACAATCAGAATTGCAGATTACGATCCTCAATGGGCTGTATTGTATGAAGAGGAGAAAAGTCGGGTTCTTGAGGTTGTGGGTCATATTATTGTGGGAGTTGAGCACATAGGGAGTAGTGCTATTCCTACCTTGGGAGCAAAACCAGTTATTGACATAATAGTCGCTGTTCCTCAACTTAATATTACCGAGAAGTGTATTGCTTCTCTTCGAAGCATTGGCTACGAGTATGTTCCTGAACATGAGGATTCAATTCCGGAAAGACATTATTTCCACAAAGGTCATCCTCCAATGGAACAGCATTATCACTTGCATATGGTTGAACGAACAAGTAATTTCTGGATGAAACATTTGCTGTTTCGTAATTATCTCTGCACTCATCTTAAAGATGCTCAGGAGTATTATGAATTGAAAAAAAAGATTAGCCTTTGAGTGTGGCTCAGACCACGAAGCTTATGCCGCGGCGAAAATGTCTTTTGTTGAATCTGTAATCGCCAAGGCAAAGCCGGAATAAAGAAAATAACACTTGGGTAAAGTTTATTAGATACGACCATGGTTCTATGGCTTTAGTTCCAAAACGGACCATAAAAAATATAAGAAGACCCAGCTTTTCGGGTCGGATGGCATCCGGCCTCGTTGGAGGAAACCCCCAGTTTGGAAGAAAAAACCCTCAAAAGACCTCTCCTTCAATCTAAACTAAACAATAGTTCTCTGGAGGCAAATTGAAAAGTGTCAGAAATCACTCAAGACGAACTTTTACTTCTTCAAAAATCCTTCTTTAAAGAAAAAGGACTTGTTCGACAGCATTTAGACTCTTACAACGAATTCATCGACCACGGACTGCAAGAAATAATAGATGAAACCGGCGAAATAAAGATCGAACTTCCTGAAAGTCCCTATAAAATAAAACTTGGGCAAGCTTGGATAATCGACCCTCAATCCCGCATAAGTAGTCCCTACTTGACCGAAGTAGACGGCACAAAACATGAAATATTTCCTATGGAAGCGAGGTTCCGCGATCTCTCTTATGTTGCGCCGATGGCTATTGAAATGACTCCGATAATGGACGGAAGAGAACAAGATACAGAACTCGTTTTGATCGGCAACATCCCTGTCATGCTCAAATCCAAACTATGCGTTCTTTCCCAACTGCAACCTGAAGAACTGATACTTCATGGCGAAGACCCGAATGACTCGGGTGGATACTTCCTGATAAATGGCTCAGAACGCGTGATTGTTGCCCTTGAAGACTTGGCACCAAACCGGATATTAGTAGACATCGACACAAGAGGCGCCCACCCTGTTTACCAAGCAAAAATCTTCTCCACAACTGTCGGCTTCAGAGCAAGAATAGAACTGCGTCTAAAATCAGATGGCGCCATCTACGTCACTATCCCGGGCGTGCCCTCTGAAGTTCCCTTCATAATCGTAATGAGAGGCTTGGGACTTGAATCCGACAAAGAAATCGCTGAAATAGTCTCACCCAACCAATCTATACAAAACATGCTTGAACCTTCCTTTGAAAAATCTGCAGGAGCAGAAACTCTCAGAGAAGCTCTTGAATACATAGGTAACCGCGTGGCACATGGGCAAGTATTAGAGTACCGTCTTCAAAGAGCTCAAAGCATCTTAGACCGAAACTTTCTTCCCCATCTAGACCGCACACCTGAAAAACGCATAGATAAAGCTATCTTTCTGGGTGAGATGACATGCCGCGTGATAGAATTAAAACTTCGAAAACGCACAACAGACGATAAAGATCACTTTAAAAACAAAAGGCTAAAACTTGCTGGTCCTCTACTCGCGGACCTCTTTCGCGTCGCCTTCAGAAACTTATGTAGAGATATAAAATATCAGTTGGAGAGAATGGGATTCAAACGACAGATGATCACAGTTTCCGCCGCTGTGCGCCCTGGCATAGTTTCAGACCGCCTTAAACATGCTTTGGCAACAGGCAATTGGGGCAGAGGGAGAGTGGGTATAACGCAACTCCTCGACAGGACAAATCTTGTTTCAACTCTTAGCCATCTACGTAGACTGCAGTCCCCTCTCAGTAGGAGCCAACCAAACTTTGAAGCCCGCGACTTGCATCCAACCCATTGGGGGCGTTTATGCCCAAACGAAACGCCTGAAGGCTCAAACTGTGGCTTGGTGAAGAATCTCGCTCTTTCTGCATGCATATCTGTAGCCGTAAACGTTGAAAAGGTAAAGCGAATTGTTTATGACATGGGAAGCATTCCAGCGCGAAACGCGGAGCAAGGAGTCCGCCTTTCAGGCGCGAAAGTCTTCATAAATGGTTCTTTAATAGGATATCACCAATACCCCGCAGAACTCGTCTCCGAATTAAGAGACAAACGCAGAAGAGGTGAAATCCCTTCAGAAATCAACATCGCCCACCTCAAAACTAAGGGTGGAAGAGAAGAAGTTTACGTCAATTGTAGCGAAGGTCGAGTTCGACGACCTCTCATAATAGTTGAAAACGGCGTCTCCAAACTCCAACCAGAACACATTGACAATATCCGCTCAGGAGAATGGTCATGGGAAGACCTTGTCAAAAACGCGATAATAGAATATATCGACGCAGAAGAAGAGGAGAACATCTACGTGGCTCTGAGTTTCGACGAAATAACTCATAAACACACACACGTAGAACTTTCACCCTACACAATTCTTGGCATATGCGCTTCCATAATACCCTATCCAGAACACAATCAGTCGCCCCGAAACTCGTACGAGGCTGCCATGGCAAAACAAGCCCTTGGCGTTTACGCAACTAACTTTATTTACCGAGTGGACTCTCGTTCCCATGTCTTGCATTACCCTCAGACGCCTCTTGTCAAGACAAAACCCATGGAAATCTTAGGCTACAATCAAAGACCTTCAGGACAAAACTGTATAGTTGCAGTCATGTCTTTCGAAGGATACAATATGGAAGACGCCCTCATTTTTAACAAGGCATCAATAGAACGCGGCTTGTGCCGTTCTACATTTTATCGAATTTACGAAGCTGAATGCCGCCAATATCTAGGAGGATTGAAAGATCGATTTGTCATTCCAGAGGCAGGTATGAGAGGCTTTAGAGGGGAGCAATACTATCGTTTGCTTGAGCCTGATGGCATTGTAAACCTTGAAGCAAGCACGGTCGGTGGCGACGTTCTTATAGGAAGAACAAGCCCTCCCAGATTCCTCGAAGAATACAAAGAATTTGAGGTAAAAGGTCCATCGATGCGTGATACATCTGTAGACGTAAGACAATCAGAAGCAGGCACCGCTGACGCCATTTTCATCACAGAATCCAGGGAAGGAAGCAAACTCGTCAAAGTCAGAGTACGCGATCAGCGCGTTCCAGAACTTGGCGACAAATTTGCCTCTCGCCATGGACAAAAAGGCGTCATTGGCATGATTATACCTCAAGAAGACCTCCCCTTTACTGAGTCAGGCATCGTTCCCGATATACTAATAAACCCTCATGCGATTCCCTCACGAATGACCATAGGCCAATTTCTGGAATCTATGGCTGGAAAAATGGCTGCAGCCCGTGGAAGACCAGCCGACGGAACGCCATTCGTTAACGAAAAATCCAGTGATATAAAGCGGACTTTGATCAATTACGGCTTTAGCCACACTGGAAGGGAGGTTTTCTACAGCGGTGTAACTGGTGAAAAGTTTGTTGCGGACATTTTCGTAGGAGTAGTTTACTATCAAAAACTTCACCACATGGTTTCTGATAAGGTTCACGCTAGGGCACGCGGACAAGTGCAGATGTTAACGCGGCAGCCAACTGAAGGCAGGGCAAGAGGTGGCGGATTAAGGTTTGGCGAGATGGAGCGAGACTGCTTAGTTGGTCATGGCGCAGCGATGCTTTTGCGAGACCGACTTCTCGAAGAATCAGACAAATACACTCTCTATGTTTGCGAAAACTGTGGCTACATAGCTTACTACGATATAAAACAACGCGTATATGTTTGCCGAATGTGTGAAGAAGATGCACAGATTTCTCCAGTGATTATCTCATATGCCTTCAAACTTTTGTTGCAGGAAATGATGAGTCTCTGCGTTGCACCCCGTCTAAAGTTAAAGGAGCGTGCTTAGAGTGGCCTTTGAAGAAGTTTCTCAGAAGATAATCGATGAGCTTCGATTTGGATTGTTTTCACCACGGGAATTGAGAAGGCTTTCTGTCGCTGAGATACAAACTGCGGACACCTACGATGAAGATGGTGCTCCAATAATTTCCGGTTTGATGGATGGCAGATTAGGTACCCTTGAGCCGAGACAACGATGCAAAACATGCGGTAATACAGCCATTCGGTGCCCAGGCCATTTTGGCCATATTGAACTGGCAGTTCCTATAATTCACATTGTATTCACAAAAATAATCCATAGCCTCTTGAAGGCAACGTGTAGAAACTGCGGGCGCGTAACATTGCAAGACGAACAGGTCGAAAAAATTAAGTGGCAAATTCAACGTACTCGCGAGCTTCTTGGAGTAGTACCCGGCAGTGTCTATAAAAAGATCTTAAAGGACGCAAAATCCAAGGAGTGTTCTCACTGTGGTACACCCCAATATAAGATAGTTTTCGAGAAGCCAACTCGCTTCCGTGAAGAAGTGGCTGAGGGGGGCTCACCGCAGCTAACTCCAAGCATAGTTCGTGAAAGGCTTGAAAGGATACCTGATGAAGATTTAGAGCTTTTCGGTTTCACTCCCAAAACTGCTAGACCCGAATGGATGGTTCTCCAAGTTCTCCCCGTTCCACCAGTTTACGTTAGACCATCAATTACACTAGAATCTGGAATCCGTTCCGAAGACGACTTAACCCACAAACTTGTAGACATCATAAGAATTAACCAGCGTCTTAATGAAAACATGGAGGCAGGAGCACCCACACTTATTATCCAAGACTTATCAGAATTACTACAATATCATGTAACCACCTACTTCAACAATGAGGCCTCTGGCATCCCCCCAGCTAGACATCGTTCTGGAAGGGCATTAAAAACACTGTCACAGCGTCTTAAAGGAAAGGAAGGGCGTTTCAGAAGCAATCTTTCCGGGAAACGAGTAGATTTCTCTGCAAGAACCGTCATTTCTCCTGACCCGAACATAGACATTAGCGAAGTAGGGGTTCCTATAGATGTCGCAATGAAGCTTTCAATTCCAGAAAAAGTAACCAACTGGAACCTTGCAGAAATGAAGGCTTTCATCAAGAATGGACCTGATAATTATCCAGGTGCCTTATACTTAGTTAGACCAGATGGTAAACGAATCCGGCTAGAATTCGTAGTAGACCGAGAAAAAATCGCCGAGGCGATAGAATCAGGTTTCATCGTGGAAAGACATCTTAAAGATGGCGACATTGCTATTTTTAACCGCCAACCGTCTCTACACCGTATGTCAATCATGGCGCATCGTGTTAGGGTGCTGCCTTACAAAACGTTTCGATTGCATCTCTGCGTCTGCCCACCTTACAACGCTGACTTTGATGGGGATGAAATGAACCTCCACGTGCCACAAAGCGAAGAAGCTCAGACAGAAGCGCTCATACTCATGCAAGTCCAAGATCAAATGCTTTCTCCAAGATTCGGAGGCCCCATAATAGGCGCAATTCGGGATTTCATAACCTCTGCCTACCTTCTTACCAAGGAATCCACTCTCCTGACTAAAGAAGAAGTTTGTAGGATGCTAGGAGCAGCTGGCTATGAAGGTTCCTTGCCAAAACCTGAGATAAAAAAGCCAAAACCAATGTGGACAGGAAAACAGATATTCAGTCTGTTTTTGCCAAAAGATTTTAACTATTCACTGAAAGCCACAATCTGTCAAAACTGTGCGAAATGCCTCAAAGAAAAATGTCCATACGACGCTTTTGTTGTCATTAAGAACGGCGTGTTGAAATCAGGCGTCATTGACAGACGTTCTATAGGCGCTGAGCAGTCAGAAAGCATTCTCCACCGCATAATCAAAGATTACGGTGCTAAGCAAGGCCGAGAATTTTTGAACAAATGCTGTCAAGTGCTAAAGCTCTTCATGTCTATTCGTGGCTTTACATACTCTTTCGATGAACTGGAACTATCAGCAAAGGCACAGAACAAGATTGCCAAAACTTTGGAAAAATGTGAGAAAAACGTTCAAGAACTAATTGCAGCGTACAGAAAAGGAACACTTCAAAGACTCCCCGGACAGTCTCTTCACGACTCATTTGAAATCTATGTTATGAATGAGCTTGCGAAGGCAAGGGACAACGCTGGAAAAATCGCTGATGAGGATTTTACTCTTGAGAACGCCGGCATTATTATGACCAGAACTGGAGCACGAGGCTCTAGCCTAAACATTGGTCAAATGACAGCTTCTGTTGGTCAGCAAGCCGTTCGAGGCAAACGTATCATGCGAGGTTACGTGCAACGTGCGTTACCTCACTTTGAGCCAGATGACCCATCTCCAAAGGCAAGAGGTTTCGTTCAATCCTCCTATCAATCAGGTCTTGATCCGGTAGAATACTTTTTCCACGCCATGGGCGGCCGTGAAGGCTTGGTGGATACAGCTGTGCGAACACAGCAAAGCGGCTACATGCAGAGACGTTTGATAAATGCGCTTGAACATCTACGTGTAGAATATGATGGAACAGTTCGTAATTCTGTGGGGGATGTTATACAGTTCCGCTATGGAGAAGATGGCATAGATCCTGCAAAAAGCGATCATGGAAAAGCTGTGAACGTTAGCAGACTTGTTGATCAAGTCAGCATCATGATTGTAGGTGGCAGACCTGCTTCTGAAAAATACATTGAGAAGAAACTCAAGGATGTGGAGCATCAGCTTACACAGATGTTAATAGACGAATTGAAGCGAGAGTTGAAGAAGTCAAAACTGAAAAAGAAAGGTGTAGATCAAATTATCGACTTGACATCGAAACATTATAAACGTGCCTTAGTCGAGGCGGGAGAAGCAGTTGGCATCGTCGCAGCACAATCTATAGGCGAACCAGGCACCCAGATGACTTTACGTACTTTTCACTATGCAGGTGTAAGAGAGCAAAACGTTACTCTAGGCTTGCCACGTCTCATCGAGATTGTAGACGCCAGGCGAATTCCATCCACGCCGATTATGTCCATTTATCTCGATAAGAAAAAGAGAAAGAATAAGGAAAAAGCCACTGAAATTGCCCGCAGAATCATTTACACGGCTGTAGAAGACATTGCAAAGGCAATTTACGATGACCCCAAACACGAAGAGATCGTTGTCGATCTTGATAGGACTTTAATGGAGAATAGAGGCGTATCAATAGATGAATTGAAGGATGCATTACAACTTCCTATATGTACTATAAGAGCGCGAGGTAAAAAGATTTATGCAAAACCAAAGAAGCCTGAAGACCACAAGAAACTGATGGGCAAAATAATCTCTCAACAGGTAAAAGGAGTTTCTGGCATTAAACGTGTTCTTGTTACTGAAGAGAAAGGAGAATGGGTCATTAGAACTGACGGATCGAATCTGCCAAAAATTCTTGAAACTGTTGGTATTGATCCAACCAGAACTATTACAAACCACGTTCATGAAATCGCGAAAACATTGGGAATTGAAGCGGCCCGTAGTTCCCTTATTCAAGAAGCACTAGGTGTATTGGAAGAGCAAGGTCTAGACGTTGACATTCGACATATAATGCTGGTCGCAGACATAATGACTGCCACAGGCGAAGTGAAGCAAATTGGCCGACACGGCATCAGTGGAGCCAAGTCTAGTATTTTGGCTCGTGCAGCCTTCGAAATCACGGTTCCCAACATTGTTGACGCAGCAATTAAGGGTGAAGCTGATCCGCTGCTGGGTGTAACCGAAAACGTTATAGTAGGGCAATCTATACCCATTGGAACTGGACTCGTTAACCTATATATGTCTACGTTATCCGACAAGCAGGAGAAAAGTGAATGATCGATGTAGACAAGGCGATTGCGACTGCAGTCAGGACTGGCAAGGTAGTTTTCGGAGTGAATGAAGCTATAAGAAGCACAAAAATCGGCAAAACTCGACTTATCGTTGTGACCTCAAATACTCCATCCCATATACGCGATGACCTTGAGTACTACGGAAAGCTATCTCAAATTCCAGTTGTGACTTATAGGGGCAACAGCATCGATTTAGGTATGGTTTGTGGAAAACGGTTTGCGGTTGCTACTTTGACTGTAAAAGAACCCGGTGATTCTGACATCTTGAAGTTAGCTGAGAAACCTAAAACAGAGGAAGACGTTACTGAAGAGGAGGCGTTTTAGAATGGCTACCGGAATCAAACTAACTGGTAAAGAAATGCGTTTCATCGCCCTTTTCGAAAGCATCACTGGTGCTTCAGTTAAAGATTGTATTCTTGACGAAAACGCAAATCGCGCCATCTTTATCGTAAAAGAAGGACACATAGGCATGGCAATAGGCAAAGGCGGCAAAAATATTCGCCTTCTAGAGCGAATGACAAGCAAAAAACACGAGATCATCGAATATTCAGATGACCCTGCTCAATTTATAAGAAACGCGTTAAAGCCCGCGCATGTGAGAGAAATTAGGTTAACAGAAAAGCTTGATGGAAAATCCATCGCGGTTGTAGCAGTTGATCCTAAGGATAAGGGCGTGGCTATTGGAAGAAACGGAAGGAATGCCGAGCGAATACGCTTCTTAGCAAAGCGATATTTCCAAATTCAAAACGTGTCAATAACCTGATTTTAAACAGGAAAAACCGAGAAATTCTATAAATTATAGCTTTATACTAAAGCTATTATATTTTTATGTTCACAAAATATGTCATGAATTCTAAGAATGATGTTTCTATTGTCAAGAATACCGTTAAAAAACAAACTTTTAAACATGTATTCTTGCTTTTAAGACGCTCTATCAAAGTTGTGATCGTTGTTGTTTCCTAGCCAGCATTCTGTCCAAGATCGGTTTCAACTTTGCGTTTTCCGCCTTAATCTTGTCTGATCCTAACTCTTTCATCTGTGCAGCCATCTCTTTCATCAACTCTGCAAACTTTAGTCCTTCAGCAGCTGAAACATATTCTACTCTGAAACGCTGTGGGCTTAAGCCAAGCTTTTCTAGCATTGGAGTTAGGGTATCCATGCGAACTTTCATTCTTTCATTACCATTAATGTAATGACAGTCATATGGCAGGTGGCAAGCACCGACCAAAACCATACCAACTCCCCGACTGAAGGCTTCTAGCACGAAGTCTCTGTCCACACGGCCTGAGCACATTACACGAATTGGCCTAAGGAGAGGTGGATATTCAAAGCGACTTGTGCCAGCTAGGTCTGCGCCTGCGTAGCAACACCAGTTACATAGAAAACCTAGAATTTTGCTTTCAGGGTTGTCCTCCAACGCCGTTCTTATTTGAGCAATAATCTGGTCATCTGTGAAGTGTTTCTGCGTAATGGCATCTGCAGGGCATTCAGCCACGCAAGTGCCGCAGCCATGACACATGGCTGTTATAACTTTTGCAGGTTGGTTTTCAGGAGCTTCTATGGCTCCATAAGGGCATCGTTCAGCGCAAATGCCGCATTTCACTTTTGTGTTTCTGCATTTTTCAGGGTCTACCACTGCAACGATAGGTTCTATTTTCCATTTTGGCTTCGAGAGTATGGTTGCTGCTCGGGCTGCGGCTCCGCTCCCTTGAGCAACACTGTATGGGACGTCTTTGGGACCTTGACAAGCACCTGCTACGAAGGTTCCGTCCACAGGCGTGTCTAAAGGCTTAAGTTTTGGATGGCTTTCCATGAAGAAGCCATTGGCTCCTCGAGAGATATTAAATGTCCTTGCTATGTCTTCTGAGCCTTTACTCGGAATCGCCGCTGTTGCTAATACAACCATGTCTGCCTGTGTCTCTACTGGGTCGTTATTTTCTGTTTCTGCTTGCACAGTCAAACTTTCTGTTTCGGGGACCTCAACGACTTTTCTATTGGTAAGCTTCGTTCGTATAAAGTTGATTCCCATGTCTTGGGCTCTGCTGAAGAGTTCTTCATAGCCTTTTTTGTTAGTACGCATGTCCGTGTATAGTACGTTAACTTGGAGGTCGTCGCCATACTTTTCTTTGAGCAAAACTGCGTTTTTCAATGTTAGCATGCAGCAGAAGCCTGAGCAATACTCAAACTTCTCGACGTCCCGCGAACCAACACACTGAATGAAAGTTATGCTATTGGGTTTTTTACTGTCTGATGGTCTTACAAGTTCTCCAGTGATTTGTGTGCCTGTGTCCAATATTCGCTCGAGTTGAAGCCCAGTTACTACATTCTTGTATTTCCCATATCCATAGTGTTTTAACTCGTAGGGCTCGTAAATGTCGAATCCTGTGGCGACTATAATGGTGCCTACTTCGAACGTGATTTCCTCTGGTTTTTGCTCAAAATCTATCGCGTCTACTTCACATACATCTTTACATTCTGTGCAGTTGCCATCTTTGAAGTAGAGACAGTTTTCTTTATCAATTGTGTGAACTAGAGGTACAGCTTGGTCGAATGGCATGTAAATCGCCTTTCGCACACGTGTGCCCGCATCAAATTCGTTTGGCACTTGAACGGGACACTTTTCTACGCAAACATTACAGTATCCTACACACTTTGACTCATCAACGAATCGTGGTTTCTTAACGACCTTAACCTTGTAGCTTCCAATAACACCTTCAACCTCTTTCACTTCAGAATAGGTAAGTAGCTGAATGTTCGGGTGTTTAGCAACGTCTCCTATTCTCGTGGCAACACAAGAGAATCTTGCGCAACGATTCTGTTGGGGGCAGTTTGAACATTCGAATAGAGGGAACGTTTTGCTTAGTTGAGCCATGTGGCCTCCGATGCTTTCAGCTCTGTCAACTAGGTATACTTTGTATCCCATTTCTGCAAGTGCTAAGGCTGCGCTGGTGCCAGAAACCCCTCCCCCTACTACTAGTGCTTTGTTAGTGACTGGGACCTCGATGACATCAAGTGGTTGTAGAAGTCTAACCTTCGCAACAGCCATTTTCACGATTTCTTTAGCTTTCTCTGTGGCTTTTTCTGGTGTGCTTGGATGACACCACGAAGAGAATTCACGGATATTTGCCATTTCAAAAAGAAACGGGTTCAAGCCGGCTTCTGAAACGGTTCGACGAAACGTGGGTTCATGCATCCGTGGAGAACAGGCAGCGACCACCACTCGGTTAAGGTTATACTCTCTTATTCCCTTTCTAATCTCTTCTTGTCCAGGGTCGGCACAAGTGTAACGGTTAGTTTTTACATAGACTACATCCTGCAGAGAGCGGGCGTAATCTGCAACATCTGCAACATCTACTACAGCACCAATGTTGAGCCCGCAATAACAGATGAATACGCCAATTCGCAACTCTGTAGTTTGAAGAGACTTCTGGGTCATGCTATTTTACCTCTTCTAAAGCGGTTTTAACTTGAGCGACAACTTGCGCTTTCGTATAAAGAGGCATCGTTATAGCTCCTGATGGGCATGTTGCGCTGCAGATGCCACACCCTCTGCATAAACCTTCTGTGACTTTTGCCAGTTCTTTTTCACCGATTTTCTCAATTCGCACAGCATCATAACCACAAACAGATTCACAGACCCCACATCCACTGCAGATATCTTCATTCACCCTTGCAACCAAAGGTTCGACAATCCATGTCGGTTTACTAAGGATTGTGGCTGCTTGTGCCGCGGCACTGCTTCCTTGCGAGACACTGTATGGTATATCCTTCAATCCTTGACACGCACCTGCCAAAAATATCCCAGGTGTATCAGTCTCGGTAGGTCTAATTTTAGGTTGGCATTCTACGAAAAAACCGTTTGCTCCGATTTGGATTTTCAGAATTTCTGCTAGTTCTGTCGCGTTATAGATTGGAACGGCTGCATTTGCCAGAACAACCATTTCTGCTTCTATTTCTACTGATTGTCCTCCTTCTGTTTCAGCGTGTACAATCAGATTTCTGGTTGCTGAGTCTTCAGTTATCGATCTATTTTTTAATTTAGTTCTTACGAAGTGAACTCCAGCTTTCTTAGTTCTATTATAAAATTCTTCGTACCCTTTGAAATCGCTACGCAGATCGGTGTAGACAACGTAAACTTGAACACCATCTCTATACTTCTCCTTAAGCATAACTGCATGCTTTAACGTATACATACAGCAGAAGCCTGAGCAATATTCATACTTCTCGATGTCCCGCGAGCCAACGCATTGAATGAAAACTACAGAATGAGGTTTTTCACCATCTGAAGCCCGAATAACCTTCCCACTAGTCGGGCCTGCTGCCAAAATAAGTCTCTCAAATTCCATTGCAGTAATGACATTGTAATATTTTCCGTAACCATACAGTGGATTATCGTATGGCAGATAGCTTTCGAAACCTATCGCAACAATGATCGCACCGACGTTCAATTCTATTTCTTCTAGCTTTTGGTCAAAGTTTATGGCTTGTCTTGCACCGCAAGCGTCTACACACTTATAGCATTCGATGCAATGGTCCATGTTGATACTATAAACAAGCGGCACAGCCTGTTCAAATGGGACAGATATAGCTTTTCTTACACCCATATTAATGTCCCACTCGTTAGGATATTCAATGGGGCAGACCTCTTTGCATTCGCTACAGCCAGTACAGTTTTCAGAAATGACATATCGCGGATTCTTCCCAATTTTAACCTTGAAGTTGCCGACATACCCTGAAACGCTGACCAAATCAGCATAGGATATTATTTCGATGTTAGGATGGCGACCTACATCTACCATTTTTGGGCCTTCGATACATATGCTGCAATCTAGTGTGGGAAACGTTTTGTCCAGTTGAGCCATGTGGCCTCCGATGCTTTCAGTCTTTTCAAGCAGATAGACTTTGAAGCCCATATTGGCCAAATCTAAGGCGGAGTTGATTCCAGCTATTCCTCCCCCGATTACGAGTGCATTTTTAATGATTGGTATTTCGATTTCTTTTAGAGGTTCTAGCAGTCTTGCCTTTGTAACCGCCATATTCACGGTTTCTTTTGCTTTTTCTGTGGCCTCTTCTGGCGTGTTAAGGTGGCACCAAGATGAAAACTCACGTATATTCGCCATTTCAAAGAAGTAAGAATTCAACCCTGCTTCAGCACAGGTTTTGCGGAAGGTGGACTCATATAAACGTGGTGAACACGCAGCGACTACAATCCTATTGATGTTATGTTCTTTAATGCTCTTTCTAATTTCGTCTTGGCCTAGAATGGAACATGCATATCGAATGTCTCTTGCATAAACAACATCAGGCAATGTTTCTGCGTACTCTGCGACTTCCTTTACGTCGATTACTCCGGCAATGTTGCGACCACAATGGCATACGAATACACCGATCCGAAGTTTTTCTTCCGACTTCTGAGGAAGCGGTGCTAGAGGCGGAGTTCTTTGTAGATTTATTGCTGCTCCGTTTATTGTTCTGCGAATCTTCCCTTCTGCTTTAGCCTTTGAACTGCTCTTTGATACAGTTTTTGCCATTTTATTTCTTCCTCGGTTCAAGACGTTTCCTTACAGCTTCCATGGTTCTTTTTCTTCCTTTTCCGCGCAACTCCTTTGTCATTTCAACTGTAGAAGTTAACTTTTCAAGAGCCTTGTTCCACGCCCCTGAACGAACCGGGGTATGGCGTATCGTTGAGCGTGAAAGCTCCAGTGCTCCCTCTTCAGGACAGATAATGTTACATACGCCACAATAGGTGCAGAAAAGCTCGTTAACATACACCTTACTGTCTTCTTCAGAAAGATACAAAGCACCAGTTATTGGACAAACATCTAAACAATCTCTACAGCCAGAGGGACACTTTTCCTGATTAATCTTAAGTTTTCCAGTGAAAATTCTTCGGACAAGAATAGCACCTTCTGGACATTTGACTTCGCAAATACGACAACAGGGACACTGTTCTTCTCTAATGTTTACTGTGACCTTGCTGGTTTCGGGGTTTGACGTAACTTTGATGAGGTCTAAGGGACAAGCTTCCTCACAGTCATTACAATCTGTTGGACATTTTGTTACGTCCACAGTAATTTCACGAATAAGTTGCGGAAAACTTTCCTTCTCCACTACAGAGGCAATATCCTCACCGTCTATAGTAACTTGCACCGCTCCATAAGGACATATAGTAACGCATATACCACAATATTGACATTTCACTTCATCTACGTCAATCATTGGGCGTTGAGCCTTTTGTCCCTCTTTTTTCGGTTGTCTGGTAATTGTGATGGACTCTCTCGGACAAATAAGGCTGCAGAGTTCGCACCCTACACACAATTTGCGGTCAACAATTAATCTATAGCTTTTTGCGTGATGAATCCTTTCTACTACGAGCTGGTTGTTGGATTCGGTTTTTTGAATTTTCATGGGCATATTAAAAATCCCACATTGAATGTTAATTCTCTGAGAGACTTCGCTTGACGCTTTCTTAGGAAAGTGTGACATATGTAACCGTATATTTTATAGTTTCTGTGTCTGTTCTGCATTTATCTTCTTAACAATCTTGAGGAAAACTTCCGTAGATGCCTTCGAATTAAAGGAAAAACGCGATAGGCAGTAGCTTCTAAAGGAAAACTTAGTGAACCATTGAGATATTTGTTTGCTTTTGAAATTTTAATTTTCTCAAGGATTTTGCATATCAGAAAACATTCACAACATCCATAGATACAATAGTGAAATTTATAATATTGCTAAAATTCATGGAAGATAATCTCGAAATTTTACAAAACTCAACCACGTTTTTTTGTTAGAAGGCGCAGTTCATATTTGGGCCTAAAAAATCTAGGTGAGATTACACATTACACCAGGAGAGTTTCTGCCTTGTTTTGAAACGAAACGCATAAATCACGTGAATTGGTTTTTATCCAACTAGGTCGGGCGGTAGCTCAGCTTGGTAGAGCTTCCGAGTTTGCCAGCATGCCTGGCAGACGGAGACGCTGTAGAGGCCTGCCCGTAAGGTAGGCATCACCCAGCCTGCCGAGCATACAGCCAATTAGGCAGAAACCGGATTGTCGCAGGTTCAAATCCTGCTCGCCCGACCAAAAACCCACTTCATCAGCAAAAGATTGAACCCAACTTAGTATTCCGCTAATTGTCATATTTTCACATAAGAATAGACTATTAAAACCCAATTTCTACTGTATATGTAGAAAATCGAACATGGAATATTAGGGAGAACGCATGCCCGAATGAAACCGTTCTCGATGTCAAAGAAAACCGTCTACACAGTAATAATCACACTGTTTCTATTAATCATATTATCGCTGAAAGTTGAGAATCAATCAGTTAAAGCAGAACCTGATAATATAACCGTTCCAAACAATTATCCAACAATTCAAGAAGCCATAAATGCAGCAAACCCAGGAGACACCATTAACGTACGCGTTGGAACTTATTATGAGCATCTGAATGTAAATAAGCCCCTAACTCTCATTGGAGAAAGTAGAGAGAGCACGATTATCGATGGAAGTGGAGAAGACCGAGCCATTGTCGAGGTGACTGCCAGCAACGTTGTCATTAGCAGGTTTACTGTGCAAAACTGTTCACGAGCAGCTGGTACTTCATACGCCGGTATCAAGGTTTCAGGGTATGCCTGTAACATTACCTACAATTTTGTAACCAAAAGCAAGATTGGCATCTTTGTGACCTCTAAAGGAAGCAGAATAGCGTATAACGTTGTGGAAAATAATGGTCAAGGCATAGTACTATATTCTTCCTCTGAAGTAACAGTTGAAGCAAACAACGTCTCTGCAAACACGGTAGGTATTTCATTAGCACTTTCGTTTAACAACAGGATTATGGGCAACAGGGCTCTGAATAGCTACACGGGGGGACACGGCATAACCATTTCATCAAATTCCTTCAACAACACGATACGTGCGAATGAGCTTATGGACAATTATCACGGTATGTGGCTGTCAAGCTCATCTAACAACTCGGTTTTAGAGAACACAATAGCTAACAACAAACTGCTCGGCATTGAACTCGCCAATTCTCCAGACAACACCTTTTATCACAATAACTTCATCAACAACGGGCTTCCTCCTCATGCGCCCAGCATAAAACATGTTACCATCGATAGCAAATCAGAAAGCATTTGGGATGATAGCTATCCTTCTGGAGGTAACTACTGGTACGACTACACCGATGTCGATGAGAAGAGTGGTCCAAATCAAGACCAAGCTGGCAGCGACGAAATATGGGACAACTCATACGTCATAAACGAGAACAATCGAGATAACTACCCATCCGTCAGACCTTATGGTGATATTTCTCACATAATACCCGATGATGCACGCGCAGGAGGTGCATCTCCACTATCTGACTTCTCTTCTCTATGGATTAACATGTTAGCCGGGGTGATAGTGATCGTTATGGTAGTTGCACTATTTTGGAAGCGTAGTACAAGGAATAAAAAGAAGAAGAAGCTGAGAAAGATACGGTTGCACAAGCATCATTAGCTGTCAAAATACTTAATTCTCTTACATCGTGGGCTCTTCTGAAAAATGAATCCAAGACATTGAGCGGATTCGTAAATTCTTGCTTATACCCAATAGCTTGTTGGAAGAGATGACATTCCGAAACTGTAATATTCACGCCACTGAAGTACTCCTTAAACGATTTCTAACATTTGTTTCTAAAGGTTGACATGGTTATCTCAGTCAACATTGACGTGGATATAGAAGATAAATCCATAACCCTTTTTACTCTGTGTACGAAGAGTTTCTTAGTCCTGAAAGGAGAAAGGAGTTCCGTCTGAATGAAAAGATTAGTGGAGGTTCTCGAAGAGCGATTCACCTGTCCATTTTTGCTGTTTTGTGTGTACCCCCACTGTTTTCGTCAAAACCTCTTTTTGGTAGTAAGAAAGGAGGAGGAACACTTTGCATAAAAGAAAACTCTCTCCACCCCGCCTACGCGTATTCTCTCTCATAGTGTTGTTTCTTTTGGTTGGCGTATTATTCCTTGGATTGGTGTATGCAGGTCCAGCTCCTAGTGTGATCAGTCAGCCTTCAAACTATACTGATGTTAATGGGCAGTGGATAAATGAGCCAAACGCTTGGGACTGGAACAATTCAACCTATGCCGATGAAACCCAGCTGAGAGTTATTAATAATATATATTGGTCAGGTTTTAACGCTACGGATTTAGGGCCAATCAACAGGGTTGATCTCAGGATTGTGATTACTCTCGCAGGACTTACGAACGATTATGTAACACTGAAATATTATGTAGGTGGAGTTGAAGGAGATCCGTGGACCTCGATTACATCTTCAGTTACTCAACAATGTTTTAGTTTAGACAATGCCACGGAACCGAACGACGGATCATGGTCTTGGACCGACATAGGCAGTTTAGAAATCCGTCAGATAGGAACACAAACCAAAGGACCGGATCCCCTAACTGCGTACCGAACTCATGAAGTTTGGGCAGTTATATATTATGGCCAGCCACCAGTGGTCTCCTTTACTTACACACCAGAATATCCTTACACTGGCGAAATCGTAACCTTCAATGCCTCTGCCAGCTACGACCCAGACGGCTACATAGTTAGCTACGAGTGGGACTTTGGAGACGGAACCAATGGCACTGGCGAGATCGCAACCCACATCTATGCTAACGACGGAACCTACACAGTTACACTCAACGTAACCGATAACCACGGACTATATGACATCACTTCTAAGGGCGTCACAGTGCTTAATAGACCGCCAATAGCCTCCTTCACCGAATCCGCAGAAACCGTGCTAACGGCGGAGCCTATTTACTTTAACGCTTCAGCAAGTTATGACCCCGATGGTACAATTGCCAGTTATTTCTGGGATTTTGGAGATGGAAGCAATGCCACTGGCGTAATCGTGGAACGTGCATACGCCGACGATGGAACTTATACGGTAACCTTGACTGTTACCGACGACGATGAAGCAACAGACACAACCATGTCGACTAAGACTGTTTTGAACAGATCTCCAGTTGCATCCTTTACAGAGTCCGCTGAAACTGTTTACACCGGCGAAACTATTACATTTAACGCATCTGACAGCTATGACCCAGACGGTACTATTACAAGTTACTTTTGGGATTTCGGCGATGGGGCAAATGCAACCGGCATGATACTGACCCATTCATATGCCGATAATGGAACTTACATCGTCACTTTAACTGTCACTGATGACGATGGAGCAACAGCGTCAACAAATGCCAGCAAGACTGTTCTGAATAGACCTCCAGCGGCACTGTTCACTGAATCTGCTGAAACTGTTTATACTGGTGAGAACATCACATTCAACGCAACCAACAGTTACGATTCTGATGGCTACATTGTCTCCTACTTCTGGGGCTTTGGAGACGGAACCAACGCCACTGGCGTTATAGTTGAACATGCATATGTTGATGACGGAATCTACACAGTAACGTTAACGGTTACAGATGATGATGGCGCCACTGTCACAGCCACAGCCACTAAAACAATCTTGAACCGACCCCCAGTTGCAGTTTTCACTGAATCGGCGGAAACGGTCTATACAGGAGACGTTATTGCGTTTAACGCTTCTGACAGTTACGATCCAGATGGCATTATAGCTAATTATTTCTGGGATTTCGGTGACAGTACAAACGCAACAGGTGTTGTTGTAAGTCACGTCTATGCCGACGACGGGACATACACCGTGACCTTGATAGTTACTGATGATGATGGAGCTACAGACACCGTAACTGCAACCAAAACGGCATTAAATAGGGCTCCAATAGCCAGTTTCACAGAGTCTGCAGAGATAGTCAATACTGGTGAGATCATTTACTTTAATGCCTCTAACAGTTATGATCCCGATGGCACAATAGTTAGCTACTTCTGGGACTTTGGAGATGGAACCAACACTACCGGCGTAACTGTAGAGCATGCCTATGCCAATGATGGTAACTATACTGTAACTCTAACTGTTACAGACGACGATGGAGCAACGGCTTCCACTACAGCTACGAAAACCATTCTGAATAGGCCCCCTGTAACGACGTTTACTGAATCTGCCGAAACCGTTAACACTGGCGAGACAATAACTTTCAACGCCACAGATAGCTACGACCCAGACGGCTACATCGGCAATTACTTCTGGGACTTCGGAGATGGGACAAACGCCACTGGAATGGTTGTTAACCACGCTTACGCTGATAATGGGACATACACAGTGACTTTGACGGTAACAGATGACGACGACGCAACAGCAACCTCTAGCGCCACAAAAACTGTTTTGAACAGACCTCCAATTGCCATGTTCACCGAGTCTGCGGAAACCGTGGTTGTCGGTCAAGTTATCTACTTCAATGCATCTCAGAGCTATGACCCTGACGGCTCGATAATCAGCTATTTTTGGGATTTCGGTGATGGAACCAACGCTACGGGTGTTACAGCTGAACATGCATATGCGGATAATGGTATATACGTTGTCACACTCACTGTAACAGATAATGATGGTGCAACTGCATCGGCAAGCGCTACAAAAACAGTGGAGACAACGCCCCCCGTTGCTATTTTCACCGAATCCGCAGAAACCGTTTACACCAATGAGATCATCACGTTTAATGCATCTGCAAGCTATGATGCGGACGGCTACATTGTTAGTTATTTCTGGACGTTTGGCGATGGTACAAATGCTACTGGAGTCATTGTGGAACACGCATATGCGGAAGATGGCGTGTACACAGTAACCCTTACTGTAACAGATGATGATGGCGCAACCAACACTGCTACCTCGACAAAAACCGTACTGAATCGACCTCCTGTTGCCATGTTCACCGAGTCAGCTGAAACCGTGCTTACTGGTGAGACTATATACTTTAACGCTTCTCAAAGCTACGACTTAGACGGGTGGATTGCTAGTTACTTCTGGGATTTCGGCGACGGAACAAATGCTACCGGTGTTGTTGTAGAGCACACGTACTCTAATAATGGGGTGTATACGGTAACCTTGACGGTCACCGATGATGATAACGACACCGCCACGACCACAGCCATCAAGACTGTGTTGAACCGCCCTCCTGTGGCAATCTTCACCGAGTCTGCAGAAACTATGTACACTGGCGAGATTATCTATTTCAATGCCTCTGGCAGTTATGACGCGGATGGAACCATAGTCAGCTATTTCTGGGACTTCGGAGATGGAAGTAACGCAACTGGCGTCACTACACAACATGCCTATGCCGATGATGGTAACTATACTGTTACTTTAACTGTGACAGACGACGATGGAGTATCTTCATCAACATCTGCCACTAAGACTGTTTTGAATAGTCCTCCCGTTGCCTTCTTCACCGAGTCTGCTGAAACAGCTTATACCAGCGAGACAATGACTTTCAACGCGTCGGGTAGTTATGATCCCGATGGAACTATTGTTAGCTTTTTCTGGGATTTCAGCGATGGCGCAAATGCTACCGGTATCATTGTGAACCATGCATATGTTGATGATGGAGTCTATACTGTCATTCTAACCGTAACAGATAATGATGGCGCATCAGCATCAGCATCCGCCAGCAAAACTGTCCTAAATAGGCCACCAGTTGCCATATTCACCGAGTCCGCGACGATAGTGCTTACAGACGAGGTCATCACATTCAACGCCTCAGCCAGTTACGACCCCGATGGTACCATAGTGAGTTATTTCTGGGACTTCGGAGATGGAGTCAATGACTCGGGAGTCATTGCAAATCACTCCTATGCAAATGATGGCACATATACGGTCACTTTAACAGTGATGGACAACGATGGCGCAACTGCATCGACCAACGCTACTAAGACGGTTTTGAACAGACCTCCGGTAGCCGTATTCACCGAGTCTGCAACAACAGTGCTTACAGGTGAAGTAATAACATTTAATGCGTCCAGCAGCTATGATCCTGATGGAGCCATTGTTAGCTACTTTTGGAACTTTGGCGATGGCACAAACGCTACTAGTGTCATTGTGTCTCATGCATACACAGATAATGGAACATACACTGTTACACTAACCGTAACCGACGACGATGGCGCAACTGCTACTGCTTCCTCAACCAAGACTGTCTTGAACAGACCCCCCATAGCATCCTTCACGGAGTCTGCAGAAACCGTCTATACTGGGGAAACCATATACTTCGATGCTTCAGATAGCTACGACCCAGATGGTACTACCGTTAGTTACTTCTGGGATTTCGGTGATGGAACCAATGCTACCGGCGTCACAGTAGATCACTCATACGCAAATGATGGAAACTACACAGTGACGCTGACCATCACAGATGATGATGGAGCGACATCATCAACGAGCTCCACCAAGATAGTATTAAATACACCTCCTATAGCAGTCTTCACCGAGTCTACGGAAACTGTTTACACGAACGAGACTATCACGTTCAACGCATCTCAAAGCTATGATCCTGACGGTTCCATCGTTAGTTACTTCTGGGACTTTGGCGACGGAACTAACGTAACCGGCACAGTTGTAGTTCATTCATACATGGATGACGGAAACTATACAGTGACGCTCACTGTTACAGACAACGACGGAGCTTCGACTCCAACGTCAGCCACTAAGACTATTTTGAATAGGCCGCCTGTCGCCGTCTTTACTGAGTCCACAGAAACCGTTAATACAGGCGAAATCATCTCGTTCGACGCCAGCGATAGCTCTGATCCTGACGGCGTTATTGTTAGTTACTTCTGGGACTTTGGCGACGGAACTAATGCAACAGGCGTCACTATAGGCCACGCCTACGCAGATAATGGAACCTACACGGTAACTCTCATAATAAAAGATGACGATGGAGCAACTGCCACCGCTACCTCGGTTAAGACAGTTTTGAACCGACCCCCAGTAGCTACGTTTACTCAGTCTGCAACCGTGGTATATACAGGTGAGATTATTCAGTTTGACGCATCGGGTAGCTCTGATCCTGACGGCGTTATTGTTAGTTACTTCTGGGACTTTGGCGACGGTACCAACGCCACGGGCGTTATAGTTAACCACGCATACACAGATGATGGAACCTACATGGTGACCCTTGTAGTGACTGACGATGATGGAGCAACTGCCACAGCCACAGGATCTACAAACGTTTTGAATAGACCCCCAGTAGCCATTTTCACCGAATCGGCAGAAACAGTCTACACCAACGAGGTTATCTCGTTCGACGCCAGCGACAGCTACGATCCTGACGGCGTTATTGTTAGTTACTTCTGGGACTTTGGCGACGGCACTAACGCCTCAGGCGTCACGGTTGGACATGCATATAGTGAAGATGGACTTTATACGGTCACCTTAACCGTGACTGACGACGACGGCGCTTCAGCCTCAACGTCAGCCACCAAAACCGTCTTGAATAGTCCTCCTGTTGCATCCTTCACCGAGTCCGCGGAAAGCGTGCTCATCGGCGAGATTATATACTTCAACGCCTCGTCAAGTTATGATTCGGACGGTTCCATAATTGGATACTTCTGGGACTTTGGCGACGGAACCAACGCTACAGGTGTTACGACCGAACACGCTTACAATGGTTCCGGTACATACATCGTAACACTAACTGTCACGGACGATGACGGGGGAACAGGGATGGCAAGCACCGAAAAGACGGTAGAGGTCAACGCTCCTGTAGCTATTTTCATCGAATCGAAAGAAACGGCGCTAACAGGAGAGATCATATACTTCAATGCGTCAGATAGTTATGACCCTGACGGCACTATTGTTAGCTACTTGTGGGATTTTGGTGACGGAGCAAACGCTACAGGGATAACTGCTGACCATCTTTATGCTGACAACGGATCCTATACGGTGACTCTAACAGTCACTGATAATGATGGCGCAACCGACACCGCTACATCCATTAAGGCTATCATGAATCGTGCTCCGGTTGCTTCCTTCACTGAATCCGCGGAGAATGTTTACACTGGTGAGACGATTACCTTTAATGCGTCAGATAGCTATGATCCTGACGGAACTATTGTTAGTTACTTTTGGGATTTCGGCGACGGAACCAACGCTACTAGTATTACAGTTGAACATGCCTACGCTGAAAACGGCACATTCACTGTAACCTTGACGGTTACTGACAATGAAGGAGCAAATAGTGGTACGAGTTCAGCTAAAACTGTAGGAAATAGTCCGCCAGTTGCATCGTTTACTGAATCATCTGAAACAATTAAGACTGGAGAAACTGTTTCCTTCGACGCCAGCAGCAGTTATGACGCAGATGGTTCCATAATCAGTTACTTCTGGAGTTTCGGTGATGGAACCAACGCCACGGGCGAGACTTCAGGACACGCATACGCCGACGATGGCAACTACACTGTTACTTTAACAGTCACAGATGATGATGGAGCAGCAAACTCAATCTCATCAGCCAAAACAATCCTTAACCGTCCTCCAACAGCCCAATTTACCCAAGACAAAACAATGGCATATGAAGGCGAGCCAATATGCTTCAATGCCAGCTATAGTTATGACGCAGACGGAATAATCGTTGAATACTTTTGGGATTTCGGAGACGGAGCCAACGCCACTGGAGTGGTAGTGACCCATGCCTATGCAAGTTGCGGAAACTACACAGTAACGTTAGCCGTTACTGACGATGATGGCGCAACTGGAACCGCCAGTGGAATTACAAAAGTTTTGAATAGAGCTCCTGTTGCCTTGTTTACCGAGTCTGCTGAAACGGTTTACACCGACGAAACTATTACGTTTAACGCTACTGAAAGCTACGATCCTGATGGAACCATAATCTCCTATTTCTGGGATTTCGGAGACGGTACCAACGCTACAGGTGTAATTATAGAACATAGCTACGCAGACAACGGAAACTATACTGTTACTTTAACAGTTACCGATAATGATGGAGGAACTGCTGTTGCTACGGCAGCTAAGACTATTTTAAATTGTTCCCCTATTGCGATTTTCGCAACATCTGAAACAAGCGTACTTACAGGTCAAGTCATCCGCTTCAATGCTTCTGACAGTTATGATTCTGACGGTGTTATTGTGAGCTATTTCTGGGACTTCGATGACAGCACCAACGCAACAGGCGTAACTGTCGAACATGCCTATGCATATGATGGAACTTACATGATCTCTCTAACCATCACAGACGATGATGGAGCAATGGGACTAGCCAACGCAACAATACAAGTTTTGAATAGGGCTCCTGTTGCTATTTTTACAGAGTCCGCCGAAACTGTGTATACTAGTGAAACTATTCATTTTAATGCTTCTGCTAGTTATGATCCTGATGGCTCGATTGTGAGCTATTTCTGGGACTTTGGCGACGGAGCAAACGCCACAGAAATGATAGTCACGCATGTATATGTGAACGACGGAAACTATACTGTAACATTAATGGTTACTGATGATGATGGCGCAATCAATAGCA
>JAGLZW010000005.1 GCA_023131225.1 Candidatus Bathyarchaeota archaeon
TAAATAGACCTCCAGTTGCGTCATTTATCGAGTCTGCTGAAACAATCTATACGGGGGCTCATATCACATTCAATGCTTCTGACAGTTATGATCCTGACGGTTCCATTGTTAGTTACTTCTGGGATTTCGGTGATGGAATCAACGGTACAGGCATCGTCATCCAACACACCTATAACGTAAATGGCACATACACAGTTACGCTAATTGTGACAGATGATAATGAAGCAGTAGGTTCAACTTCTTCTACAAAGACAGTTATTTGGAATGAACAACCGGTGCCTTCATTCACTGAAACTTCTGAAACTGTTTACACTTTGGAAACAATTCGCTTTAACGCTTCTGATAGTTATGATTTGGATGGTGCTATTGTTGGTTATTATTGGGGTTTCGGCGATGGGACTAACGCTATAGGGGTGACCGCTGAGCATGCTTATGGTGACGACGGAAGTTACACTGTGACATTGACGGTTGCAGATGATAGAGGGGCAACTGCCACTGCTACTGCAACTAAAACTGTGTTAAATAGGTCTCCAATAGCCTCCTTCACAGAATCAACAAAAACACCTTATACAGGTGAAGTGGTTTCTTTTGATGCTTCTGCTAGTTATGATCCCGATGGAACTATTGTTAGCTTTTTCTGGGATTTTGGCGACGGAACCAACGCAACTGGCATTGCCACAAACCATTCCTACTTGGATAATGGAAGCTACACAGTAACCCTCATCGCTACTGACGACGATGGCTCTTTTGGCTCAACAACTAGTGTCCTTTCTGTTCTGAACCGGCTTCCTGTTCCAGTTTTCTCAGAGTCCGCCGAAACAGTTTATACTGGTGAGACGATTATTTTCAATGCTTCTGATAGTTATGATTTGGATGGTGCTATTGTTGGTTATTTTTGGAATTTTGGTGATGGAACTAACGCGACAGGGGTAACCGCTGAACATGCTTATGCTGACGACGGAAGCTACATCGTAGCGCTATCAGTCATCGATAATGATGGTGCAGTAAGCACTGGTTCTTCAACGAAAACTGTTCTGAACAGGTCTCCAGTTGCATCGTTCACAGAATCAACGGCAGTGTCACTTACAGGCAAGATTATTACTTTTGATGCTTCTGCTAGTTATGATTCTGACGGTGTTATTGTTAGTTGTTTTTGGGATTTTGGTGATGGAACTAACGCATCCGGAATGGTTGTTGAACACATCTATGCTATTGGTGGGACCTTTTCCGTAACCTTAACAGTGACAGATGAGGACGGGGATTTCGGGACAGCCAGTGCAACCAAGGTTATTATTTGGAATGAGCCTCCTGTTGCATCGTTTACCGAGTCTGCTGAAACGGTTTACACCAGTGACACTATTACTTTTGATGCTTCTGAAAGCTACGACTCAGATGGCACTATTGTTAGTTATTTCTGGGACTTTGGCGATGCAACAAATAGTACTGGAGTGACGACAGAACACGCATACAGTGAAAATGGAAACTACACTGTAACGTTGTTCGTTACAGATAACGGAGGGGCAATAAACACTGTTGGTGTAACCAAATTTGTTCTGAACAAGTTTCCTGTTGCATCGTTCACAGAATCCGCTGAGACGGTTTACACTGATGAGATTATTACTTTTGATGCTTCTGCTAGTTATGATTCTGACGGTGTTATTGTTAGTTATTTCTGGGATTTTGGTGATGGAACTAATACAACAGAGGAAATAGTGACTCATCAATATGTCGATAATGGAACTTACACAGTTACGTTAACCGTTACGGATGATGATGGAGACACAGCCTCTATGGGTGCCACAAAAACTGTCTTGAATATTTCTCCAATAGCAGATTTTTCGATAGATCCTATAACTATCCATACAGGTGAAGTGGTTTCTTTTGATGCTTCTGCTAGTTATGATCCTGATGGTTATATTACTGATTATTTTTGGGATTTCGGCGACGGATCCATCACACATGGCATAATCGTTAACCATACATATCTAATCAGCAGTAGTTACGATGTCACTTTAACTATAACAGATAACGACATGGCAGTGGATACCAAAGAGACAAGAATAATGGTTCTAAACAGCCCACCTGTAGCTAGCTTTATTGAATCTCTGGAAACTACCTACGTTGGCTCACCCATCGAATTTGATGCTTCTGCTAGTTATGATTCTGACGGTGTTATTGTTAGTTGTTTTTGGGATTTTGGTGATGGAACTAACGCATCCGGAATGGTTGTTGATCATGTATATTCTATTAATGAAACTTTCACTGTTACGTTGACGGTGACAGATGATGATGGCGCATCGAATTCGGTGCAAGCCACCAAAACCATCCTTGAAAATGATTTTCCAATTGCCCTGTTCACGGAGTCTAGTGAGACAGTTTATACTGGTGAGACGATTATTTTCAATGCTTCTGATAGTTATGATTTGGATGGTGCTATTGTTGGTTATTATTGGGGTTTCGGCGATGGGACTAACGCTATAGGGGTGACCGCTGAGCATGCTTATGGTGACGACGGAAGTTACACTGTGACATTGACGGTTGCAGATGATAGAGGGGCAACTGCCACTGCTACTGCAACTAAAACTGTGTTAAATAGGTCTCCAATAGCCTCCTTCACAGAATCAAAAGAAAGCGCTTACGCTGGTGAGACTATCGAGTTCAACGCTTCTACAAGCTATGACCCTGATGGACTAATTGTTAGTTGTTTTTGGGATTTTGGTGATGGAACTAACGCATCCGGAATGGTTGTTGATCATGTATATTCTATTAATGAAACTTTCACTGTTACGTTGACGGTGACAGATGATGACGGTGCATCGAATTCGGTGCAAGCCACCAAAACCATCCTTGGAGGCAGGCGCGATATTGCGATAATAAATGTCACACCGTCGGCTACTGCGGTTTACAAGCATCAAGTTCTCAATGTCTCCGTTGTTGTGAAGAACGAGGGAACAGAGATTGAAACATTCAACGCTACTCTCTATGCATCGGAAGTCCACGGATGGCATCTAATCGACATAGACGGCCACCTTGTATGGTATTCAGACGCTGAAAACTCGGGAGATTTTCTCCTAGCAACTTCAATTAGCATTCCAACTGACAACCCCGTGTTGACTTTTGAAACCAAATATAACGTCGAGTATCTCTACGATTTCGGGTTCGTTCAAATATCCATAGATGAAGGGGCGACATGGGCTTCCCTAGAAAACGCGTACACCACACACGAACATATGCTTGACACGGATTCGAACACTATTGCAAATCTTCCAGGACTCACTGGAACGAGTGAAGACTGGCCAGAGTGGATGACAATGACGTTCAATCTGAGCGACTATGGTGGAGAGAATGTACTTCTAGGTTTTCGCTATATGACTGACCTAGGACACCTCGAAGAGGGTTGGTACATTAACAACGTAACTATTAATGGAGTTATCATATCTAACCAAGCCTTCGAACAACTCAACTCGCCTGCACTTATCGCAATCCAAACACGTACGGTGACTAACTTGACTCCCGGCGGTCAAATAATATTAATTTTCTCTTGGAATACAACAAATACGCTAAGTGGCAAATACTCCATAAGTGCAACTATAGATACTATTACGGGTGAGATCGACACCATCGACAACATCTATGTCGATGGCATTGTGCAAGTGAAGATGAATCCCGATATAGACGGCGACGGAGATGTGGATATTTTCGATGTTGTTGCTGTTACTGGAATCTACGGATGTTCAGAAGGAGAGGCTTGCTGGAACCCAAAGGCCGACCTAGTAGAAGATGGAGTAATAAACATTTACGATGTTGTTATAGTCGCGATCCACTATGGCCAAACTATTCAATTTTGAAAACAAAGGTCTGAGCAATTCCAATCCACAATTCGCTAGAGACGTGCACTGCAGTGATTCCTATCTGTCTTTTCTTCATCAATGTGTATCTACATAGCGGCTTTCATAATCATGTCCTCAAAAATAACTCGTCCGAAGGCGTAAAGCTCCTACAACTAGGTAGAGTGAGGTGTTTTTGCCAATCAAACCTTGAAATATTCCTGTTGTTCTTCTCTTTTTTTGCTCATATAGAAAAGCCGCCGCGTTGCAAGCGATATAATTGCTACAGTAAGGAATAAATGGAATCTACAACACTTTTTTTATGTTTCTTTGAATTGCACACAGGGGAACTCTATTTCTGACACGCAACGTAATCGTTCCTATCCAAGTTTTAAGTTAATGTGCCTTTCCAAAATTTTATGCACTAATTTCTCCAGCATCTTCTTTTGTTCGTTAACCTTTTTCAGTAGTTGTTTTTGCTCTTTTACCAGTGTATCTAGCCTAGCTCCAGCTACATCTTTTCTTTTTCGCAGTTCCTCGAATCTCCCTTGTAGTTGTTTGGCTTTTCTTTGTGCTACTTGTGTTTCCTTTGAATAGATCAACTGCTGATTTAAAGAAAAAGCGTGTGTACAGTCTTGATGCAAGCTATCCAATTTATTTTTGTTCAGAATTGCATTGATTTCCTCTATGCTCTTTCTCAAACGGCTACTCTTCAGCTTGAGTTTTCCTCCATCCATCGCCCGTTCTATCTTTCTTAATATACTTTTAAGCGTCGGGTAACTAGGCTTTTCGGTAGCAAAAGCAATAAACGAATCTTCCAAGTACTGGCTAAGCTTTTCTATCTCTTCTGTGGAAAGAGTGTACCCTGGACCCCTTGTCAGATTTGCAAACTTCATGAAAGGTTTTTGAAGATGCCTCAAATCGTATTTCACCTGTTTTCTTAGCTGTTGAATTTTCTGGTTCATTTCAGCAAGATCGCCGAGTTCCGCACTGCTTTTGACAGATTCGATGTTTTTTTCGTTTTCTTCCATCTTTTGCTGAAGAATTTGCATCTTCTCTTCAATACTCGCTCTGTGTCCTTCATACTTGCTTGATTCGTCTAATAATCTCATCATTTCATCAGCCTCCAAAAACAGTCTCTCTATGGCTTCTGCCTTTGAATATTCAGTTGACAAAAAATTACCTAACTCTGAGATGGAACCTACTAATCTAGTGAATGCGAAGTCAACTTTTTTTCTCGTAATTATGAACAAGGGGGAAATTCGGGGAAACCAAGCATTCCTTTCTCGCGCAACATAAGAAAACATTTTCTCTAAATCTTTATGCAGCTTATGTAGTTCACTGAAGGCCATTTTGTCTGGAAAGGCTATTTTGTCGATTTGTTTCTGAAAATATCTGGAAAGCTTTTCTGTAACTCTAGCTTTGCGGGCTGCCTTTCCTCTTTCCATTTCTCTAGTTCCTTCTTCTGTCAGTTTCTCACAAGCTTTGCGAGCATTGTCAAGTCTCTCCTTTATTTTGTCAACTAATTTCTTAGCTTGCTCGTTAAGAGGCTGCAAAATGTTCGCTGTTTCGTCTCTAAGCCACTGTTTGAATTCTTTGATCTGTATCTTAGAGGTTATGGAAATTATTATCACTTCCATAATTGCTGTCTAACTCTAAAAATATGCAAAGTGGTTATTTAGGGATTTCCGCAAATTACTTAAGGCAGCGTAATTGAAGGTTTATGTGGACTGTTAATAGATAATTATGTTTCATTTGGCTTTTTTATCTTAGCATAATCTGGCTTCTTATTGGTGGCAACCCAAAAGTTTAACAATTCAGCAATAGCCAAGGCTAAAATATCTTAAGCCTCCAGCGTCTAAAATGAGTCAAGGAGTGTTGGGCCATGGGAAAAGTTTCAGAAATCCTTGCTAGCGTATGTAAAGAAAATAGGAAAAACCTCCTAGAGCCTGAAGCCAAGACTATTTGTCAAGAGTATAACATTCCAGTCACGCGATTTGAAGTAGCTAAGAGAGAGGAGGAGGCAGTGAAGTTTGCTGAAGAAATAGGCTTTCCTGTTGTGCTAAAAATTGTTTCACCTGATATTATTCACAAATCTGATGTAGGCGGTGTTATGCTAGACCTGAAAACTGGTCCCGAGGTGGAAAGAGCTTACAGAACAATTCTGGCAAATGTGAATAATCATCAGCCAAGCGCGAAAATATCCGGTATCCTAGTACAAGAAATGGCTCCATCCTCAACAGAAGTCATAATAGGCGCCATTAAAGATGATCAGTTTGGTCCAACACTAATGTTCGGCCTCGGCGGAATCTTCGTAGAAATTCTAAAAGATGTGGCTTTTCGCATTGCTCCAGTGACAAAACAAGAAGCCGAGTTAATGATCACTGAGATAAAAGCCTACCCAGTTTTGAAAGGATACAGAAATCAGCCGCCCTTAGACATTAACACCATAGCAGAAATAATAGTCAACACTTCAAAACTTGTGACAGATCACCAAGAAATAAAGGAATTAGACCTTAACCCGATTATGGTTTATGAGAAGGGAGCAAAAACGGTTGATGCAAGAATCATACTTGAATAAGCCTGTTTCAAACTCATCGATAAACGGATTTTCCTCAACATTCTCCATTCAACCGACAGCACGTATTTTCGTGCGCCTAGATGGTAGATGTGCATGCGCGATTCGTCGACTTGCCATTGGAAATTGGATCAACTGAAAGTGAAAGAGGCAAAAAAATTGTCTGATGAACTAATAGAGAAAATAAAAAAACTAAACCAACAACTCAAACCTCTTAAACAGCAACGAGACTCTTTCAACAAAGAAACGGAGCAATGGGCAGAAAAAAGAAACGCGATCCACAAACAAATTAAGGACTTGCGATTGGAGGCTGCAAACACTAGAGAAAGACGTGACGCAATAAATGCCAGAGTAAAAACATTAAAGATGCAAAGAGACCAGACAAGAGAGCTAATGAAAAAGAAAATTAAAGAAATCAAACAACTCAAAGAAAAGTTGCAGCTTCTGAACGCAAAGAAACCAAAACAGACTGCCAACACTCTAAGGAAAGAAAAAGAGGAAATTGAATGGAAGATTCAAACAACCTCCTTAACACTTCAGGAAGAAAAACCCCTCGTTGAAAAGGCAAATCGACTTGAAATCCAACTAGACATCTACCAAAAAATAAGTGACACAAAAGAGAAAATCACAAAATTACAAGACAAAATAAAAGCAATGGACAAAGAAGCGAAACTTTTCCACACACGACTTTCAGAACTGGCCGACCAAAGCCAAGAACTCCACAAGAAAATGATGGAAACCATAGACAAAGCAAAAGCATTACAACCCGAATCAGACCACTATCACCAAGTTTTCCTCCAAAGAAAGCAGAAATCACAGAATATCCGCGAAGAATATATCGCGGTCGAAAGGAAGGTTAAAGCACTAAAAAAAGGGTTAGCTGAAACTGAAGAAAAAGAAAGAACACTGAAGCAAGAAGAGATGCGAAAGAAGTTGAAAGCGAAAGCGTTGAAAGAACTAGAACAAGGCAAAAAACTAACGCTTGAAGAATTCAAGCTCTTGGCGGAAGAAGAGACCTAATTTACGCGTGCGGAACCCATGGCAAACCAGTTAACTAGGGCAGTCACATGAGACAGCAACCAGTCAGATAATGTTCAGTGACACAGATTAAGTCTCACAAGCGAAACCTAGTCATTTCTGTAGACACCGGGAATCCCCAAAGCCTCTATAGTAGATGCTTAGGAAACCTGCGGTGTTGGGCTTTTCTTAACGTTAACTTCCTCCAGAAAAAAGTTCTTGAAAACAACCGCGCGCATTTCACACTTGCAAAGGGTCCATATCTGAAAGCCTGAATGTAACAAAAGATAGGGGGAGGGGGTAGGTGTGTGGGCCAATGAGAACTCCTTACCTGAAAACTGAAATGCGACTCGAAACCCCAGCGGAATACAATGTACTTCGCAACGAATTGTTATCTTTTATGATTCTCCACGCGTTCAGTTTAATGAATTTGTCTGAAAAATCACTATTTCTGCCATTGACATTGAACAGTTGCACGATCCAATTGAAATCACGTTTGCTGATAGAGCACAAACTTTCCAAAACCCACAACAATCTGAATAAATTATGGAATGTTTAATCACCTAAAGCCGCCTAAAGCGACGTTCATCCTCAAGCTACATATTCTGCCGCGGTTGAGAATGTTTAGTCTAATTCAGATAGAAGACTTCCTCACTGCACGTTTTGACGCATGAAAGTTCAGGCTTCTGCATACAGCACAAGGATTTCCAAGAATATAGCGATACGCCTAGATGCACTCCACCATTTAGTTTCTGTGGTTGACGTTTAAGTTTAACCCCTAGCTTGGCAGAAAGAAACTAGTCTGGTTTTTGTACGTGTATGGCTTGGTGTCCATTGTTTGCCAATCTCTATGAGGTTTTTCAGTCCGATGACTTGGAAAGGGTCTTGCTACCCGTCGTGTTTCCAGCACACTAAAAGGTCAGATCCTCTTTCTGCACCTGCTGCGAATAATCATTGGTAAGAATGAC
Organism: Candidatus Bathyarchaeota archaeon; assembly: GCA_023131225.1. Taxonomy (NCBI): domain Archaea; kingdom Thermoproteati; phylum Candidatus Bathyarchaeota; species Candidatus Bathyarchaeota archaeon. Next base: position 8,391 of record JAGLZW010000005.1, read on the forward strand.
GTCATGGTCTTCAGAAGGCCTAAAAAGTTTAGTTTAAATCCTAGAGTTACAGGTTAAACACTTATAATACACACGAAATCTCTTATTAATAGAACATAAAGTTAAAGTTGCGACAACCTACAAAGAAAAGTGGAAACTCTCTATGGCTTCAAAAGAAAAAGAAGAAAGACTACTGATTTTATGCGTTGACCGAGACGGTGACATAGGCACCAAGACAGAAGATAAAACCCCCATACTAGGCAGAGAGAAAAATCTTGATGCCGCTGTTTCACTAGCCTTAGAAGATCCTGAAGAGCCAGATGCCAACGCCATGTTTGAAGCTGTGAGAGTTTACGACCAACTTAAAAAGCAAGGCCAACGACATGAAAAATTTCAAATAGCCACAATCTCTGGCTCACAGTTGCTCGGTGTCGACGCAGACCGGAAACTGGTCAGAGAACTAAAACAAGTTTTAAAAGTTTTTCCAGCCAACAGCGTCATCCTCGTAACTGATGGATACTCAGATGAGGCGGTACTCCCCTTGGTTGAATCGAGGGTGCCTGTCACGTCGGTTCGAAGAATTATCATCAAACACAGCAAATCCATTGAAGAAACTGTAGCACTTTTCGGTAAATATCTTAAGATGCTCACAGAAACCCCTCGATACTCAAGAATCGCCCTCGGAGTTCCAGGACTCTTGCTAATAATTTTAGCCATCATGTATCTTGGGGGCTGGCTATACTACACGTGGATAGCCTTTCTCCTAGTCTTGGGAGTTGTTTTTCTTGTCAAAGGATTCGGTATTGACAAAGCAACGATGAACTTTCTTCGGTGGATCAGAGAATACGAGCCTCCTCCACTTCCAGTTCAGATTGCAGGCTTTGCCTTTGCTGGAGGGATCATAGCCGCTGCTGTCGGAATATTTCTTGGAATAAACGGAGCAACGACATATTATTCAAGTCTTAGTACCCCTCCGACAACTCTGGATGCATGGCTAGGTCTGCTGCCAAGGTTTACAGGTGAGTTTATTGGGCAAGGCATATACCTAATAGTCATTGGAATTTGTGTAGTATTATCTGGAAGAGCAATCCATTGGTATTTCAAGCGAGACATTCGACTTCTACGCACATTAGTTATTACTGTTGTGATCGCTTGGTCTTCACAAATATTTAAGCAAGTTTCAGAAATTCTTATTGATCCTACAGTGGCATGGGCAGAACTCGTTTTCACAATATTTGTTGGTATATTGTTGGCTATTGCAATTTCTCTTGTAGCTCTTGTAATTAATATAAAATATAGCAGCTTTTTCAAGAAGAGGAAAAAGAAACTTGAAGAATTTGAGCAAGGCTAGTATAGCTCTTATTGGGGGTAGTGGTTTAGAAGGTTTACTGAGTGAAGTAGAGTATGTTCGAATTGGGACTCCTTACGGTTTGCCTTCGCCAATCTCTGTTGGAGGAATCGGAGGCAAAGCCGTAGCTTTTCTTTCTCGTCACGGCTTGAGTCACACAGTTCCCCCGCATCGTATAAATTATCGTGCCAACATTTTTGCTTTGCATCTGCTTGGAGTGGAACGACTTTTTGCAACTAATGCTGTGGGTGGCATAAACAGACGCTTAGAGCTTGGAGAATTGGTAGTTCCTCACGATTTTTTGGACTTCACTAAGCTTAGAAAAGGAACTTTCTATGAATGTGCCCCTGTGACACATATAGATATGTCTCAGCCCTACTGTCCAGAGATTCGTAATGCTTTGATAAAAGCGGCAAAACATGTTGCAGAAAGCGTTTGGGACGAAGCAGTTTTAGCTTGCACCGAAGGTCCACGATATGAAACCCCCACTGAAGTTAAGATGCTTCGAAGTTTTGGATGTGACATAGTGGGGATGACTGGCTTGCCTGAAGCTGTTCTTGCTCGAGAATTAGAGATGTGTTATGCTTCACTCTGCTACGTTTCTAATATGGCCGTTGGCTTGCAGAAACATCAAACCATCAGCGAACTAACAGAGATTGCGGAAAAGAAAAAATTCGTCATTGAACAAGTTTTAAAAGAGGCAATTGTTCTTCTACCGAAGATGCGCAGTTGCGTTTGTGCTCATGCTTTAGAAGACGCGCAACTTTGAGGTTTCATTACTATGCTAAAAGGAATACTTTCGGCAATTGGTGCCTACAAAATTTACGAACGGTGGCTCTGGCACCAAGTTAAAGGCGGTAAGATGCCAGAGCACATTGCCATTATTTTAGACGGTAATAGACGTTGGGCCTCTGAGCAGATGCTCAAATCGTGGATGGGTCACAAACACGGAGCTGAACGAGTTAGCCAGTTGCTTGATTGGTGTTTGGATCTAGGTGTAAGATGTGTGACTTTGTATTCATTTTCGACTAAGAATTTCGCACGGGAGCCACGAGAGGTTGAGGAGATTCTACGTCTTACTGAGGAAAAGTTACGGGAGATTTTGACTGATGAACGCATTCATAAGAATAAGATTCGAGTAAAAGTTATTGGACGAGTTGAACTCCTGCCGAAAAAGCTGCAAGAGTTAATTCGGGAAGTTGAGAAGGCCACACAAGTATACGACAAACAGTTCTTGACCATAGCCTTGGCTTATGGAGGACGAGCCGAGATAGTGGATGCCGCCAAGAAAATCGCCGAGAAGGTAAAGCAAGGAGAGTTATCAGTGGAGAAGATCAACGAAGACACATTTGAGAAATTCTTGTATACAGCCTACATGCCAAGACCTGATCCGGATTTAATTATTAGGACTAGCGGAGAGGAGCGGCTAAGTGGGTTTCTGCTGTGGCAAAGTGCCTACAGCGAGCTGTGTTTTCTAGATATGTTTTGGCCGGATTTTCGGAGAATTGATTTATTGCGGGCAGTGAGAACTTATCAACGGCGTAAACGTAGATTTGGAAAGTAAATCACGTTCGTGCTCTTGCTTTTCTTCTTTTTTGTGTTTTCTTTATAACTAGCTCTATTTGCTCGATGGCAGTGCCTAAATATTTCTGCGGGTTAAGAGCGTCACTAATCTCTGTTTCTGTTAAGAACTTCCGTGTTTTTCCGCTCTCAGCTAAGGCTTCTTTGAAGTGACGGCTTTCTAATTCGCTCTTGATTGTCAGCTTTCTTAGAAGTTCATGGGCTTCTTGGCGGTTCATTCCCTTCTTTACAAGCGCCGTCATGACAGCCTCAGACATTGCCCGTCCCTGTGTAATCTTCAAATTCCGCCTCATTCGTTCTTTGTCAACTCGCAGGTTGTCTAGAACATTGATTATTAGGAACAACATGTGATCAACTAGAATGCACGCTTCCGGGATCACGAAGCGTTCAGCTGAAGACTGTGTCAAATCCCGTTCATGCCAGGTTACAACGTTTTCAAGTGAAGGCGAAACTAAGCCTCTCAAAACTTTCGCCAATCCACAAACCGTTTCACAAGTTTCTGGGTTACGTTTATGCGACATTGCAGAGCTTCCCACCTGTTTCTCATATTCAAAAGCCTCAAACAACTCCGCAATTTCCGGTCGCTGCAGTTCACGAATTTCTGTAGCTATGTTGTCTAATGAAGAAGCAATTAAAGCTAAAAGACAAATAAATTCGCCATGGCGATCACGCTGCACAATCTGTGTGGAAATGTCAGCGTGTTTTATGTCCAATTTTTTCATCACAAGTTTCTGAATCTCCATGGCATGTCGACCCAAACCTGCTTGAGTTCCCACGGCACCCGTCATTTTCCCAACGAGCAAACGCTCACGACATTGCCCCAATCGCTGGATGTTTCTAGCGTTTTCTCGCGTCCAAACTGCAAATTTAAAGCCTAAAGTTGTTGGTAAGGCGTGTTGACCATGTGTCCTCCCAATCATAATTGTTCTCTTAAACTTGCTGGCTTTTTTCATCAAAATCTGCTCCAAACTGTCCAATTTCTGTTCGATAAGCTTCACAGCGTCTTTTAGCAGAAGAGCGTTTGCGGTGTCAACGATGTCATAGCTTGTTGCACCTAGATGAACATAGGCGCCGCTTGAGCCACATTGCTCAGCTAAAGCCCTGACAATTGAAGCAACGTCATGTTTAATCTCGCGTTCGATAGCTTTGACCCGTTTCAGCTTAACGTATCGTGTTGATGCTTTCTTCATAATTATTTCTGCGTCTTTTTGCGGGACATTCCCAACTTCGGCATGTGCCCATGCAAGAGCAGCTTCAACATCTAACATTCGCTTAAGCTTGCTTTCTTCTTCAAAAATCTCTCTCATTTCTTTGGTTCCATAGCGCATCGTATCTATAGGGAGAATTGGCATTCATCTACCCCCTAAACATGTTAATGCAATACTGCTTTAAAGATTAACTTTTTACCATTTGCCTCTACCTTTAAAGTGGAGAAAAAGTGAATGGGTGCTTTGATTGCTGCTGTAGACAAAAAAGGCACAAACATTTCTGATGTAGTTGTTACAATGCTTGAGGTGCTAATGCACCGAGGTTCCGATGCCTTTGGGGTTGCTTCGCCCCACAAAGTAGTGATAAAGAACACTGTGGAAGAGCTACGGAAAGAAGACATGAACTCGAACATTTTAGTAGGTTATAATTTTGCCAAAATCTTGTCCAGAGATAAAGCTCAACCTGTCCAAAACCGAGATTTCACTTTGGCTTTTGATGGTCGCTTGTTTCCTGCTCCTTCGAAAAGTGAAGTAGACTATTTGCTTGGAAAGCTCGAGGATATTGAAAACAAAGGGATGTACCTTATTCGAAGCCTTAATGGTGACTACGTTTTTGCGATAGCAAGAGATGGAGAAATCGTAGTCGGGCGGGATGCGGTTGGAGCATGTCCACTTTATTTCGGTGAAAACGAAAACATTTGTGCCGTAGCTTCGGAACGCAAAGCCCTATGGAAAATAGGTATAACGAAGACTAATTCGTTTCCACCTGGAAAGTTGGCTGTAATCAATGAGAAAGGTTTCCGTTTTGAAATCGCTAAAATCATAACTCAACCGCCTTCGCAAAAATCAGACATGGAAACTGCTGCTCAACAGCTCAAACAAATCTTGTTTCAATCAACAAAAGAGCGTATTTCAAACGTTAAAGAGGTTGCAGTGGCTTTTTCTGGAGGCATCGACAGCAGCATAGTCGCTTTTTTGACCAAACTATGTCATGTTGATGTCCATTTAGTCTATGTGGCGTTAGAGCAACAGAAGGAAACTGCTTTTGCGGAGCGTGCTGCAACAGCTTTAGGCATCCCACTTCACATTGTCACATATTCTATAAGCGATGTAGAAGAAATCTTGCCAAAAGTTCTATGGCTAATTGAAGAACCCAACCCAGTAAACGCTAGTATTGCAACATCTATTTTTTGGGTTGCTGAACAATCAGCTGAACTTGGCTTCAACGTCTTAATGGCTGGGCAGGGCGGAGACGAGCTTTTCGGTGGATATCACCGCTACCTTGAAGACTATGCCAGACACGGTTTAGTTGGTTTGCAGGAAAAGCTCTATCAAGACGTAGTTTCACTCCATGAGTCAAATCTCGAAAGAGACAACAAAGTGTGCTCCTTTCATAACGTGGAGTTAAGGATGCCCTTCATTGACTGGGAGGTAATTCAGCTCGCCTTAAGCCTTCCCGCAAACTTTAAGATTGCTTCATCAAAAGACACTCTACGTAAAAAGGTTCTGAGACGGACAGCTAAAAAGCTTGGAATTCCCAGAATCATTACTAAAAAAACCAAAAAAGCCATCCAATATACAACAGGCGTAAATCAAGCAATGAGAAAACTTGCGAAAAAGGAAGGTTTAACTCTGCGAAAATACGTAGAAGAAACTTTCTTGAAAACTTACAAAATGCTGGAATAAAAGATGGCTAAAACGGCTATAATCTTTACGCCTAGATATTATGAGCACAACACTGGGCCAGATCATCCCGAAACTTCGAAACGGCTCAAGGTAATAATGAACGAAATGGAAAAACTAAATCTATTTTCTAAGGCGAACAAATTCAAATTGGTTGAACCTGATCTGGCACGAATAGAAGATCTGGAACTCGTTCACATCCCAGAACATATTCAACTAGTGAAACGCGTCTCTGAATACGGGGGAGGCCTACTTGACATCGGCGACACTGTAGTTTCTCCAGAAAGCTTTGAAGTAGCACGCTACGCTGTTGGAGGAGCAATAAAAGCTGTAAACTTCGTTTTGAGCAAAAATGTCAAGAACGCCTTTGCCTTGGTTCGCCCTCCTGGGCATCATGCAGGGTCATATTACGCTGCGGGTTTTTGCGTGTTCAACAACGTAGCTGTGGCGGCAGCACATTTAGTTGATAGGTTCAATTTTAAACGGGTTCTAATTCTGGATATAGACGCTCATCATGGGAATGGGACACAAGAAATCTTTTACAATACAGACAAAGTTCTTTACATAAGTTTACATGAAGACCCCCGAGATTTTCCTGGAACTGGCTTTGTGGATGAAATTGGAGAAAGTGAAGGGCTGGGATATAACGTTAATATTCCTTTTCCCTTCAGGACTGGCGACAAAGCGTACTTGGCAGCAGTAGACGATATAGTAATTCCCATTATACGGCAATATGCGCCTCAGTTTATTTTGGCGTCTGTTGGCTATGATGGCTACTATGGTGATCCTGTTGCGAAGCTAAGTCTTTCTGCTGCCGCTTATATCTTAATCTTTGAGAAAATCCTTAGTTATGCGTCAACTTTTTGCGAAGACAGATTTGTCGCCGTGCTAGAAGGTGGTTATAACCTCAGACAACTAGGAAAACTCGTAGCGTCAACAATTTCAAAGATGGCTGGTTTTTCATATCCAATAAAGATTGAGACCCCACCAACAAGTTCACGGGCCGAGAAACAAGCAGAAAAAATTATAGAAGAAATAAAGGAAGTACAGTCAGCATTTTGGAGTTTAGACTCCTAACTTTTATTCTATGACTTGTATTGCGCTGGTTGGACATTGCACTTCGCAGGCTCTGCAGATCAAGCACTCCTCCTGCTTAACAGGTACAGATTTGCCATCTTTTATTTCGAACACTTCCACAGGACAGGTGTCAACGCAGGTGCCACATCCATCACATTTCTCCAAATCTACTTTCACTTCAACCATTACTTGTCTACCTCTTAATTTTAGAAACTGAATCAAAAGGTAATTTATAAATAAAAGTGTTTGGGGAGTAATATTGTTAAATATTACTATTCCTTAAGCCTCAAAAGAAGCCCATCTATTGTTATTCTTGCTTTCTCTCGCCTTCGCAAATCGTCTTCAATGAGTCGCCGATAAGTTTGAGCAGAAATCTCTCCACGCTTAAATCGAACTTCAATTCGCCTAATATCTGCCTCAATATTATCAAGCTCTGTTTCTGCAACTTCAAGCCGCCTCATGATATCAGCATATTTCGCTCCGCCACTCACAATTTTCTGCTGTAAGCCTGTTAACCTTCTAGAAAGCGAAGAAAGCCGATTCTCCAAAGTAGTTTTTCTTACTTTGTATCGCCGCCTAGAAATCTTTCCTTTTCGTGCTTTCTGCTTTGCTTGTTCAAGTCCAGAAAGAACTTTTTTCTTCTCTTCATAAGTCTCAATAAAATCGTTCAACGTTTTGCGCGGCACCAAAATTATTGAAATGGGCACTGGAGCTCTAGGTCTCCGCCAAGCAAGAGCGACTATGGAACCAATTACAACTAATGCAGTTGTCCAAAGAGTCGGTCGGAAGGACGCCCAAAAAATCGTGTAGCTGTAGGTGAAACTCAACTGGTCATTTTGCATCCACGTAATGTTAGAGAAGGAGAACGAAAGTGTTTCTTGAAAAACATCCTTGTGAATGCTAAATGTTTGCTGTGGAAAGGATTGAATCACAGCGCCCTCAGGGGAAATAATCTTCAAAGTAAAAATGCTCGGCATCATTTGCAAGTTTTCAGAAAGGTCAAGTGTCAACATGTAACTTTGCGAATCTTGCTGAACGAGACGGTCCCCAGAAAGATTGTAAGTCAGTTTAAGGCTTCTCGACTGATTTTCCACCAAATTAAGGGAAACTCTTTTCTCTTCTTCATTGAAATCTAATTTCTTTCCTAGTTCGTCGAAAGCAGCGACGTTA
>JAGLZW010000006.1 GCA_023131225.1 Candidatus Bathyarchaeota archaeon
ATCTATCGTTATTTCTTGACTTAGTTTCTTTACTGAAAAACAAGCAAAACTATCTTTATTTTCAGAGGTAAAACTGACCTTTGTGGACATCCGTGTAAGTTCTGGAAGCGGGGTTCTTGTGTAATTCAAATAGTAACGTTCATCGTCTTCAGTAGAGTTGAAAGGAAAGTCGTTGGGCTCGTATTCTGTGTTTTTAGGCAAGACGACATTGACATTGCATGTTGAAGCATTTTGAGCAAGGCTTGGATATACAGGAAAATCGGCTGTGAATACATATTTCGTGGTTGCATTCACGACTTTTGTTGAGGAATCAATGAGATTTGAAAATGCGAATACTACTGTAAAAGTGTAAGGTTGTCCATTGTAAAGCAGGTCGCGCACTTTATTGGGAAAAGCTATAGTTACACCGTAATAGCCTATTACTCCCAAACCTGTGTTTAAGGTTACATCCAACCGATCATCGAAGTTTGTAGCATTGTAAGCCATAGAATAATGAAGGTTTGCTCTGTATTCTAGTGGGAATCCTATTGAGAAGTTTTCTACCGTGGCATTTTCAGTTACTGGAGATATTTTTACTGTGTCGTTGATGAGGAGATACCCTCCATAGATAGGTTCTACTATGTGGTCTATCTTGTCGACTTGGATTTGCGAAGGCGAAGTTGCATACGTGTTATGCGGAACGAGTAAGGTAATTGAGGCGACTGGGAGGATGAATATTAGCAGGAACAGCGTTGCTTTTTTCAAGTTGGGTGCCTCTTGGATTAGTCTTCCGTATTTATTACGGATTATCCTTATTTACTTTCCTTTATTTAGTCTTTAGAAAATCTGTTAATCTTTTATCTTTTAAGTCTACGTAGCAGTTTATGCGCTTGGTAAGGTTTGCACCAATGATTCGTTCTAGGTTTGATGAAAAACGAATTTTAATGTCTCTTCTTGATTGAATTATCCTCTTGGCAGTTTTAGGCCCAATGTAAGGTATTCTTACTATTTCGCTATAGCTTGCTGTGTTTAGGTCTATGGGGAACATGTCTAAGTTTGCTTTTGCAATTGCTAATTTTGGGTCAGTGTTTGGCAAGAAACCCTTATCGTTTACTATTGGAGCAAAATCATTAGCCTTGAACTTATAGTTCCTTATTAGAAAAGAGATTTGATATAAGCGATGTTCTCTTGAAGGAGGGCAAAAATCCCGTTTTTCTAGCGGTGTTTGAGGAACTGGTTCAAAGTCGCTGTAACAACTCTCTTTAGCTCCATTCTTTCGTATAGCCATTCTGTAGCTTGAATGTATTGCCAATCATTGTCGTCCACTGTGTTGCCAATCATCTGGGTGTCGACACCAGATTTCACGCAGCCGCAGACTGGCATGTAGGTTTTTGTTCTTGCGCTTTTTGCTTCTGCAACTATTCACTCCATACGTTTCAAAACTGCTTCTTTGAAGCCGCCCTTATCTGCGCATATTTCACTGAAGATTTGCTTGTTTGAAGCTTCAAGGTTAATGCCGATGCGGTCCGAAAGTTCTGCAGCTTGTTTTATGAGATGCTTGCTCGCGCCAGGCATGATTCTCATGTGGATATAACCTGTGTATCCTTTGCTTCTGAGGGTTTGAAGGGGTTCTACCTGTTTTTCGGTTATATAGTCAGGGTCTTTGATTATGGAGCTTGTGAGAAAGAGACCACGGATTTTTCTTTCTTTCCACAAATGCATGGTGACATTGGCGAGTTTTTGAGGGTTCCATGTAATTCTTGTGCATTTTCTTTGTGCACGGAATAGGCAGTATGCGCAGTTGTTTTGACAGTTGCTTGTGTAAAGTGTCTTGAGTAATGGTATGCATTTTCCGCGGGCAGCTGCTTCGTATATGGGGACTGATGTGCGGTCAAATTCTGCGCCTAATTTGAGCATGTGCCATTTGTCTCGTTTTTTAAAAGAGCTGGCCACTGCTTTTTACCAGTCTATGCCTTTTGGTTTCTTAAGGAAAATGGTTTTTCACAATGGTTTTGTTTATTTTTGAGAAAGGACTATTGCTTACTTTAAAGTAGTATCCTTCTTCTTTTTTAGGTCCGAAGCTTCGAACGCCTTTTTTTCGAAGTTGTTGTCGTAGTTTTTGGGCGTGGTTGTGAGGTATTTCGCCGCGGTTTTCCATGTAGGTGATTATTTCTTCTGCTTGTTGTTTGGTGTCGCATCGGCGGAGGAAATCGATTATGTCTGGGTTGTAGTTGGAAAGGTTTTTCTGTGCTGCTGCTGTTTTCTCAGCGGCTTTTCGGTCAGAGCGTACAGAGTTAATTGTAACCTTCTGTTTACCAACATTCACTTCTTTTGTGAGATTTGGAAACATCTTTTTGAAATGGTCTTCGTCGATTTCCATGATGTGCTATACCCAACTTCTTTTTCTGAAGTTCTTCAAGTTTCCTATGAAAGAACAAGTATTTAACGACTATTGCACGTGTGTTCTGTGCTTAGACGAGACCATTTGCTTGGGTCCTAATGGATGGTCAGTGAGAATTATTCTGAGCAGTGTGTGTCACTTATAGATTTCTCTAGAGTTTGTTTGAGTGTAAATAGGCCTCTGATGGGTTATGCTCTGGTTTGTGCCTCTCTACCTAGTATTCGTAGATCCGTGAGTATTTCTTGTTTAGATATTCGAAGTAGGGTTTGACGTTTATTTGCTCGCCAGTGATTTTTTTGATGAGGGCTGTTGGGTCATAAAGGTTTCCGTAGTAGTGAACGTTCTCTGTTAGCCACTTTTTAACGTCGTGAAAGTTGCCTTTTGCAATTTGGTCTCTCCAGTTGGGCATGGTTTTCTCCAGAATGATGAGGAGTTGTCCACTATATATGTTGCCTAGCGCGTAGGTTGGGAAATAGCCGAAGTAGCCACTGGCCCAGTGTATGTCTTGCATGACGCCTTCGGAGTCGTTTTCTATATCCATACCTAGATACTCTTTGTATTTTTGGTTCCAAACCTCAGGAAGGTCAGCTACAGTGATTTTGTCTGCTATCAATTCACGTTCAATCTCAAAACGGATAATTACATGAAGACAGTAAGTAACTTCGTCTGCCTCAACACGAATCTTTGAAGGCCTAACTCGGTTTATAGCTCGAACGAAATCGTCCAAAGCTACATCGGAAAAAGTGTTATCTGTGAGTTCTTTAAGTTTTGGGAAAAAGTAGATCCAGAATTCGCGTGATCGTCCAACTATGTTTTCCACGAACCGTGACTGAGACTCGTGGAATCCTAGAGAACAACCAGTACCTACTGGCTGATAAATCCATTCTGGCTTCAAGTTCTGTTCGTAAATGGCGTGACCGCCCTCGTGCAATACAGAAAACAGAGAGGACACTATATTATCTTCATAGTAGTGAGTTGTGATCCGCACGTCATCGTAATAACCCGTAGTAAAGGGGTGCTCGGTCTCATCTATTCTACCTCCGGCTTTTGGAGACTCCACGTCATATCCAATGAACCTGACGAGTTCGTTAGAAATCTTGTATTGAACGTCCAAAGGAACTTTGCGCTTTAGGAATGACGTGTCGGGTTGCTTCGGTGCACTTAAACATTTATTTAAAATCGAGACCAGCCCTTCCTTCAGCTCTCCAAAAACTTGGGCAATCATCCCAGCGGTCATTTTAGGCTCAAATATGTCTATGAGGGCATCGTAAGGTGTTTTGGTAGCTTTTACTTGCATAAGGATTGCTGCGGCTTTCTTTCTTAGCTCAAGAAGCTTCTCAAGTTCCGGCTTGAACATGGAGAAGTCTTTAGCAACTTTTGCCTTCTTCCAAACATCGATGGTGATGGCTTGTTGTTTTGCGGTCTCTACAACGAGTTCTTCTGGAAGTTTGGTCTGTTCATCGTAGAACTTCCTGATTAGATACACGTTTCTTTTCTGCAACTCGTTTAAGCTTTGATAGTCTTGATGCTTTTCAATTCTTGATAGTAAGGTTTCAATTTCAGGGTCCGTACTCTTTCTGTGTTCAATTTGACTGAGCATGGCTAATTGCTGACTTCGCAGATTGATAGCTTTCGGGGGCATCTTCGTCTCCATGTCCCAATGGACGATTGACTCAATCGTTTGAAGAATTGTTAACTCTTTAGCCTTTGCCATTAGTTTGTCATAATTAGACTTCAATGTGTCTGGCATTTTCGCCATACTAATCGCCGCAGACGGAATATCTACTTCGACAATATATGGCTTACGTGTACCTCCTAAGCAAATTATCGCCAAAACCCCATATGTCTTTCAATACTAGAGGTTTTGGCGCCCTGGCCGGGACTTGAACCCGGGTCGGGCGGGCGACAGCCGCCTATACTAGACCGGACTATACTACCAGGGCACCTATTCCTAAAAGAAAAAAGGCTTCTACTTAAATTTTTCATAGGCGATCTCGATGCATTTGGTCTCAAATTTTTGTCCACGACAACTAAGCACCTGTTGGAGACAATTGTACGCTCCTTTCCCATATTAGCTCTTGGGTAAACAGCACCGTCTGAGCATTTGTATAAATAAACCGTAACAGTCCTCACTTTTCACTTGTGAATAATTTCTATATGCACAAAGTTTAGCTCCGTCGGACAGAAGAAAGGTTAGAGAAGAATACCCGTAAGTATTTCTGATGGATGTGACAACTCGTTCTATCGCCTCCTCAACTCCATTGTAACTATTCTCAATCCTTGAATCAGCAATCGAAAGGATCGTTCGCTGCTGAAGGCATGTTCTCTCTCTCACCTTCACCTTTAACGTGAAGATCATAGATAGTGCCATTGTGGCGAAAGACCATTTCCTTTGAGTGAAAGGCAATGTGTCCTCCAACCCTCGATGCAAAAACCATTATATTGCCACTTCATGGTAAAGTTAGTATCTAAAAAGAGGAAACAGTAACTTGTCTCTTGAAAAACTTGCCCAGAAAGGGATAATTTAACATTAAGGCATGGAAGCTTAATCTGGGCACCTATTTAAAAAGAATAGTCCTCCAGTTTCTTAGAGTGATGCAAACCTTATCATTCTTTCTTGACATGTCGCAGCGCGCGCAGCCACAAGGCACCCCAAATCACCATAAAAACGATTACTGCCCAAAACATGATGATAAGCAACTGTACCGCGGAGACAGCCATATTTTCAAACATACTTCATCAATAAAAACACTGTTGAAGCATCGTAAAAGCGAAGTTCCGTCGTTGAAATGCTCAAAACTTCGAGATAATTCGGTTAAGATATATTACCATCTGCGTAGTAACCCATTTATTACTCTGGACCATATACCATTGCTTGAACGCCCACATAGGAGAAAGGAGAAGGCGTTAAAGAGCTGAGAGGAAGGTTTCCTATCCCTCCTAACCTCCTCTTGGTAATGATCAACCAAATCATTTTTGTGGTTCTTTTTGCATATCTTTGATAGCTAAAAAGCAGTGAATATTAAAAGGAGAACTATTTCGTAGGCATTATGAAGTTTATTTGCGAAGGTTCAGACGGTGAAGCAGAGATGTTGGTTTTTCCCTTCTTTTTCTTTCATCACGTCAACTAAGGCATGAAAAATCATATAATTTTCCGAAGATGGCTCTGCTGTTTTCTTCTTTTTTCTCAACGATTTTCTCCATTGTTATTCTTCACAACTTTGTCTATCAATTATGTTTCATATGGAAAATATGTCGAGGTGAACAATATCTGTTGTAGAGCACGTATATGGACGGTGGCGAGCCCGTCGGGAATTGAACCCGAGACCCCCGGGTTAAAAGCCCGGTGCTTTGGACGCTTGGTGCGCTATCCTTGCTGAGCTACGGGCCCGTTGGTTTCACAATTAAAGCCAAACTTGACATTCTTTAAGTTTTTGTTGTCTTCCATACGTCAAGTTTTGAGAAAAATAGAAATTAACCCTATAAGTAACTTACTGCAAGGAGGCTACATGTTTGAAACGCCTTTTGAAAGAGCTAACCAGCGAGAAGGCGCCTGGCCCTAGACCTTCCTTTTCGGTAGTTCATGTTGTCAAAGCGCTTGAGCTGATTTCGAAAAGACCTATTGGCAGAAATAAGCTTTCAAAAGAGCTAGCTTTAGGTGAAGGGGCAACACGAACATTAATTCAACGGTTGAAAAATTATGGCCTAATCAAGGTAGATCGGACGGGTTGCATTTTCTCAAAAAGAGGTGAAAAGTTGTGGAACGCTTTGTACGCAATCTTTCCTCGAAAAGTTTTCTTGGATAGAAGCGGGTTGACACTTGCAGCGTTCAACGTTGCCGTATTAGTTAAAGGATGCGGTAGCAAGGTTAAGCTTGGGATGAAACAACGAGACGCTGCTCTTTTGATGGGTGCAAAGGGAGCGACAACTCTTGTCTTAAAAGGTGGTAAACTGATGGTTCCTCCAGAGTACCGTGGAGTTGCTGAAGATTTTCCGAATATTTATAGAAAGCTCATGGGCTCGTTAGAACCTGAAGAGGATGACGCCATTATTATTGGCAGTGCAGATACTTTGGAGAAAGCTGAGTACGGTGCTCTAGCGGCGGCGTTGAGCATCCTAAACAACCACAATGTCCCTAGTGGGTAAATTTGTCCCCACCAGCGAAGATGCGTTCCAACATTGCATTTAAGTTTGTCATTCCATCATTGGTTTTTGCTGAAACAGGAATCAAAGGAAAGCGAAGCCCCAACCTGTAAATCGCGTGCATTATGTCACGGCTTAACAGACGCTGAGTACCTTTTAATTTCTCTTCAATATTCATTTCTAGCATCTTTGGATTCGAGGACCAATCTACAATGCTGTCAACTTTTTCTTGCGGCAGAAGGTCACTTTTTGACAGCACGTGAACTTGGGGCATTAGGAAACGGTTGTAAACTGCAGCTGAGAGGAAGAGGTTTGAAACATAGTTTATTGAGCTAAGCGAAAACACCGGATCGAAAAGATAAACTATGGCTTTTGGTTCTTTAGTTAGTTCTTCTGCAATGTATTGTCCACTGGCTCTGAAAGCAAAAAGCTCCATCTGCCCCGGCGTGTCAACTAAAACCAAATCTGCGTTAAGCTCTTCAGTCTCTCTACTCAACGTTTCCATTTTCTCTGCAATGAGGTCAGCAGCCAAAATCAAAGCTCCATTTGGTCCTAAACAATACTCTTCCATTAAACTCGCGATATTCACGTAGTCTCTTATGTCCAAGTCAGGAGTGTATGGTAATGCCACCACGCCTGGGTCTAAGTTTATGGTTGCTACATCTTGTTTTGCCATGTTTAGCCATTCCGAGAAAGCTGAGGTAAGAAGACTTTTGCCTGACCCTGCCGTGCCTATAACAAACACAACGAACACAGAATTCACCTACACATAATCAGCCTAGAAACTACGTTCCTACTTATTTCCTTTCTTTTGGAAATGGGTGCTTCAGGAATCCGGGTCTGCAATCATCTTTGAGTCAGAATCTAGCCTGCTCCCTCATCGCAACCAAGAAGAAAATAGTACTTGAGAAACAAAAGCCTTTTCTATCTAGCAAAGCATCAAAATTTTTTTGGCTTAGCGATTTTGGATTTTCCACTTTTTGCTTTAACCATTTCTAAAAGCTGTATTAACGCTCTGTCAACTCGCTTCTTTGCTGTCTCAGCGTCTTCTGCCATAGTAGAGAGATGCAACTCTATTTTTGGCTTTTTCTCGGCACCCATGGGATGAGACTTGATATAAATGTAAGGATTATCATGCATAACATGATCTATTAAAGGTGCCATCTCCGACTCCAAAACCCCTACGACGTATAGACTTGTTTCAAAAAACGTCAGGTTACCTGCCGCATCTTCAAGAATAGGCAAAAGGGAGTTTTCAAAAATGGCCCTCATTTCCGAGGGAATTCCAGGCAACGCAAAAACAGTAACACTGTTGTTTCTAATGGCTATTGCTGGCGCAGTGCCCATAGGATTTGGTAGAGGCTCTGCCATTTTGGGGATTTTCGCCATTTTAACTCTTGCCGGGGTCAACTCGAACGTTTCGTGACCCATCTCCTCTGCATACTCGACATATTTTCCTTTAACCATCTCCAACGCTTTCTCGTTTATTTCGAGTTGAGAGCAAAAGGCTTCAGCGATCCCTTCTTGCGTCTTATCGTCAAATGTAGGTCCTAACCCCCCAGTTGTGATTATAAAATTCGGATTTCGACGAACTGCTTCTCTCAAAGTTCCCGCGATTGTTTTGACCTCATCAGCAATAACAGTTATTCGACTGACAGAAAGTCCGAGGGATGTTATTCTTTTCGCCAACCATTGAGCGTTTGTGTTTAGTGTTTTTCCAATTAATAGTTCATTTCCTATAGAGACAATTTCTACATATGTAGCCATTTTCTTAGCTTCACTCCGTAAGTCAGGGGTGTGTGGAAGCTATAATTACAGTAAGAAAATAAAAGTCAATTGTCTAGGCTAAAGATTAAACGCTACACATACCTTTGTTTTTATTTCTTCTTACCGAGCCACCATTTCAAGTACTCTTTATGCGCTTTTTTGCGCTCTTCGCTATCCGACTGGAACCTTGGTCGCAATTGCTGTCTAAGCTCAATCAACTCCTGATGAGTAACTGAGAGCCCACAACTCTTGCACGCATAGCGTTTTGTCATGGAAATGTATTGCATTTCGCCGCCACATTCTGGGCAATAGGGCATCTACTTTTCTTCCTTTGACATAGAAGACTAATTCAAAGAGAAATAGCTTTTGGTTAATTGTCCACGAAAACACATCAAGTTATAAAATTAGTTAACCCTGCCTTCCTAGCAAGTTGGACAGCTTTTTTCCTTTCAGCTTCTGTTAAGCCTCTTCGTAGCTCAGGAATTTCATGCGCACGCCATTCAGGTCTATATTGAAACATAACATTTGTTCGTGTTGTGGATCCAAGGCTTTTAATTATCCATCTTAAAATCTCACTGAAGCAACAGTCTAGATGGCCGGGTAAGACTAGGAGTCGGATGAGGAGTTCGCCGTGTTCTTTTCCATACTTATGATTGCGAGTGCAAGCTTCCCAATAGTCTGGGGCATTAGATATATGTTTGGCACACTCGTTAGTTCCATACTTGAAGTCGAGAAGATAAACGTCCGCGAATCCTGCTAGAAGTTTGGCTGTTTCTTCACTGTAATAAGAGTTGGAGTTCCAGACAACCGGCACATTGACGTTAACATGTTTGAAAGTTTCAAGCCATTGAGCAAGCCATGGCGTGGGGTCGCCGCCTACCAGGTTGGCGTTTCTGCAACCGTTATTACGCAAGTGCTCTACCGCTCTCGCAAGGCGTTTAGGAGAATAGGTTTCTCCGGGTTCCACCCATTGCGATATGGTCCAGTTTTGACAGTGGCTACAACGCATCGTGCAGCCAAGGGTAAATATTGTTCCAGAGGGCACGAGTTCTGGTTCTTCGCCCATGTGCTCAAACATTGTGGAGACTGTGATTTGGGTGCCGCACTTGCAGTAGCCCAACTTACTTTCCTTTCTGTTCACGCCGCATCGTCTAGTGCAGAAGTGGCAGCTTTCTAAAATGCGGTTTGCGATTTCAATTTTCAAGTCCAAGAAAGATTGTGGGGGCGTTTCTAATTCTTCCAAGCTTATTAGGCGGCTGTCGAGTTTCTTCTCAAGTTGACGAAATTCCTTCAGCAGTTGGCTGTGCATTTTCCATAGCTTTGCCGTAGAGTCATCTTTAAAGTGGGCGGCGAGTTTTCGGGCAATGATGAATTTGGCTGCTTTGTCGTTTTGCATGACATCAAAGTATCTAGCCAAGCTTGCACGAGCATTCTTATCTTTTAACACAGCCGTTGCATCTGGTCTTAGAATTGTCCACATATGTTGACCATCAAAGAAAAGTAGTGCTAAACGTCAATTTATATGGTTGGGATGGCTTTAACAAAAAATGGGGGATGTAGATTCGATACCGGAAAATGTCATAAACTCGCGAGAAGAGGCGTTGGGGTTCATCAACAAATACGGAATTGTCACGCTATTTCCCATAAAAGGTAAAACATTTCCCAGTCTTACAGCGCCACGAAAGGGAATCGGCAAGGGAAGTTTGACAAGGCGTGGGGGTGGGCAGACGATTTAGCTATGGAGAAATTGATTCATTATGGAAAGCTTGTTCGTAAACAGGTTTCACTGGTTTCATTAGAGTTGTTTCCTTCACTTTACAGGCTTTGTAGAAGAGATAACTTGAGCGACCTCGCCAAGAAAACACTCAATTTTCTAGAAACGCACGGTTCAGCTTCGACTACTGTTTTGCGAAAAAGTCTCGGTTTCTGGAGAAAGGAAAAGAAGTCTAAGTTCACGAAAGCTGTTGATGAGTTGAAGCTAACTTTTGCCATTGCAATCGTTGGTATAGAGAAAGCACCGAGAATGACTTACACATATGATCTGATAGAGCGCTGGATGCCAAAGTCGTTGTTTGAAAGAGCCGAGAAAATAGATAGGGCAGAAGCGAAAGCGAAGGTGATTGCTAAGCTTATGGGAAACCAAGTAATTTCAAAGCCAACAGACGCTGAAAAACTTCTATATCTGCCTTCTTAAAAAGAAGCCCCATGTTTTAAAACCATTTGCTTCGTAAAACTTCTTTCCGTCATCGTTCCATACATTGACTATCAGAAACACGTTCTTCTTCCCGACATTTTTCAAATGTTGTACCACATTATTTAAAAGTCGCCTACCTATGCCTTTGTGACGGAATTCCTTCAAAACATACATGTCCCAAATATAGGCAGAATCTATCGTAACGTCGAGCACAACACCCTCATATGAATATAAATCCTTAGCTGCAATGCAGTAGCCTACTACCCCGCCATCACCAACCGCTAGTTTTACAAGTTCAGGATCCTTTTTGATATCCCAGCAACAACTTTGCTAAATTCATCAATGAATGTCTCAGGTGGAGACCACTGGAGTTCTTGCTCAAAAAGTGTTTTCAACCGCCTTAGTTCTCCAGAATCCATACGTTCAAAATTCCTTACAATAATCGACATATTCGTCCCAAAGTTTTTAGAACAAGGCATATGGGTAAGCAACTCTGGTTCCATGTAGCTCTCCTTTTATTGGTATGCTGTATCCACATGCTGGACAACACATGTCCTTAGTTAGGTTCCATTTCACTATCTCGAAGCTAAAACGTTTTATCAACAACTCATTACAGTTAGAACAGTAAGTGTTTTCAAAACGATGCCCCGGCACATTTCCCATATAAACATAGTTCAAGCCAACTTCCTTTCGAGCCACAACATACGCTTCTTCCAAAACCGTCACCGAAGTCGCTGTTTGCCCAGTCATCTTATAGTTTGGATGGAACCTCAAAAGATGAAACGGTGTATCTTCACCTAAATTGTCGCGGACCCAAACAGCCAACTCCTCAAGTCTATCCATCGAGTCTCCAATTTTAGGCACTATAAGGTTGGTGATTTCAATGTGGATGTCATTTCGCTTCATTTCTGTCAATGACTCGAAAATGGGTTTTACGGAGGGCACTGACGAAAACTTCTTGTAAAATTCCGGATCTGCTGCTCCTTTAAAATCTACTGTTGCTGCGTCCAAGTAAGGAGCAATAGTTTTCACCGCTTCCGGAGTCATGTAACCATTTGTCACGAAGGTGTTGAAGAAGCCCACACCATGAGCTATTTTCGCAATATCATAGGCGTACTCGAAAAATATTGTAGGCTCGGTGTATGTGTAGCTTATTCCTTGACAGCCATTATCTCGAGTAGCCTTCACTACTTCTTCTGGCAGAAAGTGGTGTCCAGTGATATCTTTTTCTTGGCTTATCATCCAGTTATCACAGAATCGACAGCGGAAGTTGCAGCCTACTGTGGCTATTGACATGACTAGTGCACCTGGATGAAAATGAGCAAGAGGTTTTTTGGTTATTGGGTCGACGCATGCAGAGCAGGCTTTGGCGTAGTTTAGAGTGTGTAGTGTGCCTTTCTCGTTTTTTCGAACTAGGCAGAATCCTGTTTGGCCTTCGGTTATTTTGCAGTGGCGTGCACATAGGTAACAGTGCACTTTGTTTTTGGGCAGTTTCTCGTACATCATGGCTTCATGGAGGGGCATGTTGTTCATCCTCCATATAATATTGTTTGTTTTCTTATAGATGTTGTTTTTCACAATGCTTAAATATTACCTTTTGGTAAGCATGTATTACCAAACGGTAACAAGACATGTAGAGGAATGCACAAATGACGGTAACCCATAGGGACTTGGCAAAGGAGGCCAAAAAAATCTTAAAGGAAAAAGGCTTCGCAGATGATGAAATATATGAAGAATTTTGGTTCAAAAGTTACCGAGTCGACGCCGTCGGATGGAGCTCAAAACGCAAAGTTGCTGTAGCATGCGGTTACTGTGGTCCAGAAAAGAAACAGGATCTCGAAAGATTCTTTGATGAAGTAATCTGTCTTCCATTCAAATATCAAGTCCAGTCTGTCTCAGCTGAACCCTCCACCCAAATGCCTAGTGCTTTAACGAAGCTGAGGTTAATGTTGGTTAAGGACGATAATGTCATCTTTGAAGTCCCACTTTCAAGGGAAGAGTGGTCAAAAGAATTTTCAAGAAATGAATTGGGATTCGTAGAGCGAGATCTTCAACAATTTTCTAAACTCTTCGACGCGTTGTCACATAAAAACAGGTTGAGGATGATGGAGCTTTTGATAGAAGATGAAGATCTGACGATGGGATTTGCCGAGTTCATTCGCGATCTAAATCTTAACCCTAAATTAGTGTGGGAAAGCACACGGAAACTTAGTGAAAGCGGGCTTCTTAAAAAAAGCGATGACGGAAGGTATCGTTGCTCTGAATTTGGAGAAGCCAGTTTTATCATGGTTAGCTTCGTACTAAGGCGTTTGCGAGATATGTTTGAAAGTGTTGAAGGGAGGTGAAAAAAAGGTCATGGTAGACTATTACGAAGACGATGAAGTTTTTCGGGACATTAGCAGCTTCTATAAACGGTTGATGGAGCGTATGTTTAGGGAAATTCAGGATTTCGAAAAGGCTGTTAGCAGTAGACAACTTCAGGGCAATTGGGACATTAAACCAATTAACATGCCTGGCGTAAAAGGGTATGTTGCCCGGGGACAATTTCAACTCAGAGGCGCGCCAATACATTTTCCAATGCATGCTAAGGAAGAAGATCGGGAGCCGTTGACAGATGTTTTCGAGGAGAAGGAGCTGGTCAAGATTTACGTGGAGTTACCTGGAGTTGAGAAAAGTGATATTCAGCTTAATCTAGTCAGCGGGTCTGTTGAAGTGAGAGCTAAGAACTTCTCCAAGACTGTGGATTTAGCGACCAGGAATGTTGATCTCGAGAAGGCTACTGCAAGCTACAAGAACGGTGTGCTTGAGGTGACGATTCCGAAGATTCAGAAAGCTGTTGGGGATGAGAAAAGGCGGACTATGAGGATTGAGTAGTAAGAGTCCTGGTTTGTGGTCGGGGGAATTCTCAACGGTACCCACAATAACTATATCGGCTTGTTTGGACACGGCTCACTTCACTAGACGAAGTCTTTTGGAGGCTTATGTGGTTGTGAGGAAGCTGAAGCCTACAGATTTGGTGGTAAAGCCTAATATGCGGCATTTTCATCTTTTGGATCGGCAGTGTGTCTCTAAACTGGAGTGTGAATCCTGTGGGCGGAGATGCGAATCTGTTAAGATTGCTGATGCGCTGGGCAATATGGATACGAAGATTTTGACTTATTGACATGTTTGAGAGGGAGATTGCGACAAACATTAGATGGTTGCAGCCTCTTTCTAGATTGTGGTGGTTTTCTTTTGTCGGCTTTGCTTCAGTTTTGGACATTCTACAGAAAGAAAGCATTCGGTTGAGTTGTGAGTCAATAACTATTGGGTTTTTGCAAGAATCATGAAAATTCCGAGAACTATTAAAGCCAAACCGCCTACGGTAAACAAGATGGGGTATATTAAACTAGGACTTATTGTGGTGATATAGATTACTATTGATCCAATGAGAATTATTATTAGAGCAAAGAATTTCTCTGCAATTGTGAACCCTGTTAGATCTCCTTTGTTGCTCAAATCAAAACACCTTTGTAACTGAGGTTTACATATGATGGCCTAGGTTTTATTTTAATCTTCTTAAGTACTTCTTTTATTTTATTGCCTCTAGTTTAGCTGGTAGATACTCATCTACAATGTATGTGAGGCCATAACGACTGAATGCTTCCAGCTCTGCTTTTTTCCGAATTTTCATGAAAGTCTTTATTTCCCGTTGCCACAGCTCGTCTTTGTAGCGTGGGTCTCGGTGCAACTCGTGAAGCCGTTTCATGTCGATTTCGGTCAAGGGGTCGCTTGGCAACTTATAATCGGTTATATCCGTTGCCCAAACACCGCTCCATTTGGCGTCAGCCGTTGTTAAGCCTCGAAGATGTGCAGCGTTGGCTGAACCAGAAATTATAACCATGGCAATGTGCATCCCCCATGGGTCTGCATCCGTCAAAATGCAGACCGGTAATTCCAACTCCTTGTTGAGTCTGCGAATGAAATGGCGAGTAGATCGAGGAGCTTGCCCTGCGGTTAAAACAAGCAGTGCATTGTATTTTTTGTGCACGTTTTCTTCGATAAACCTTGTGAATAGGCCGCCTTTCTCGATAGCAATTACTTTGTCTGCGCTGGTTTTCACGAACTCACTGTATGTCAAAGCTGGGCCTATCATTAGGCCGTCTGGATGCGATGTCAGATTCATCAGTCTTCCTTCATAACCTGGCACGGTGTATTCGATTGTTAGGTCGCCGAAGATGGCTGAACGTTCTTCTGGGAAGACATTGAAATCTTCTCTGGGGCGACCTATTACTGTTTCCAAGTCTGTGATCACGTTGTCTGACTCTGATTGGTCCTTGAAGGACATATTGTAGGCTTGGGCTGAATAGTAAACGTCTCGGAGGGTTGAGGTTTTGCGTTGAGTTGAGAGTTGATGGGCAAAGAAAGCTGTCCAAACTAGCTGTGTGAAGGGGCGGATGTGACGGATGTTACGAGTGCTTCGCTTGACTTTTCTCTCTCCTAAGATGTACTGGCGAAGCTCTGGGCTGTAGCAAATATTTTCTGTGGAGCGGCTGGGCATCTTGATCCACGGGAACTCACCCTGCTCCATTTGGTGATAAAGCGTTTCACCAAACTTTTCCAAGTCTACAGCTGCTTCCTTCTTCTCTAATGCTGAAATGTTATTTTCCCGCTTCTTTTCCTCCAATGATATTCACACTCTCTAACAGCTTTCTAATGTCAGGTTCTTTCTCTCTACCGGCAAGTTGTGTGGAAAACTTGGCGATCTTTGGCAAATATTTTGAAAACACACTTAATCTTCTCTTCTCCCTTTCCACGTGTTCACGTTTTGACAAAAATCGTTGGAGATGTCGAGCTGCTCCTCGTATGCCGTTTAGGATTTCCCTTTTCACTTCAGGTCTATCTGCAATAAACTCTTTGCCCACAGTTTTGTATGGGATTTTGGTGCTGCAGATGTGAACTAGTACGGCTACAGGCATGTCTTGTGAGACCTTGTATCTGCGCCAATTCATACTTTTGACGACACGAAACGACACATCACTCGCTTCGTCATAGAGAAGAGGAATACGATTGGCAAAACGGTAGAGCACAAAATCACCTCTTTTTGGAATGTCTCCACCATAAGCTATTGCCGCTTCTACAATGAAAGGATGACCTGCATAAGTGGAAGGTTTGCGTTGACAAACTGCTATAAATTCTGGTTTCAATTCCTTCAAAATTCCAGCCCTTAACAACTCTTCCCCAAGAGGTGACAAACAACTGGCACTTGGCGGTCGGAACTCTTCAAAGCGCTTCATCCTTTGCACAAGCCTCACAATGTCTTGAGGACTCAATTTCTTTGGATTTCTTGTCTTGGGAATAGCAGCAAACTCCAGAAATTTGTGTACTATCCTTTCGCTGACTCGATGAAAATGGGCTCTCATAAAATCTACCATGTTTCGATACGGCGTCACTTGTATGAGGCGTTTAACGGTTTCCACGTCCACACCATAGGGGTGAGGTAAGGTTTCTTTAGGTGAAGGCGGCATCTTCGTTGTTACACGTGTGAACTTGTACAGGCGACCCTTCGGGTCGACAAAGGTTATGTTAGCGTAAGGATTTACTAGCGCAGTCTGCTTCAAGTATTCCACAATTTTTGGCATAGCGCGGAAATAGTCGCCTTCAAGATTAAACTCTACGATTGTTCCATGCCATTGTTCCTTATTTATCAAAACTTTGCGTTCCAGAATAATTGGTCTGTTCCTTTGAATATCAATCATTATGCTATATTGGTAGACTTTCGTGGAGCCTGTGCTGGAGACTATGTAGGCAGGCTTGTGAGTAGTAATTTGTCCGTAGAGAACAGCCATTGTGCCACCTAGTCCGAAGGTTCCCCTAGACTGCTTCAGTTTGTACTTCGAGCCAAAAAGCACTTGACCAAAAGCTGAGGGGATGTGGCGTGAGGTGATTCCTGATCCATTGTCTTCAACTCTCAGCTTGTACACTCCTGACTCTGGGCCACCTTCACCATAAGCTAAGCGGACATATATGTCTGGAGGGACTCCTACGAGTTCTGCGGCATCTAACGAGTTTTCTACAAGTTCTCTTATGGAGGCGAATATAGCGCGGGATGGATTTGTGAAACCTGCTATGTCGCGGTTACGGTAAAAGAAGTCGGCTGGGCTGATTTCTTCGAACGCCTGACTTACCATCCCACTTTCTCCGCCTTTCGACTATTAGTGGGTATATGTTGTTGCGTGCAAAAATATATCTTTTCATAACTGATGAAGCAATTTTCTGTGGTGGCTTGGGTTTTTGGGTTGTTTGCCGCCTAGATTGAGCCAAAGAAGCATACATGCGGACGCTTTGCGCTTCAAATTTTCTCGTAGGGTCTTTTCCACAGCTCCATCTTTTTTTTCTTCAACTCTCTCCTCTTTGCGTGCAAAAATCTATACACCGAGCTGTGCAAACGTCCGCGAATAAACATCTCTATAGCTTGTCGAGCAATTTCAGCCTCTTCAATGGCGCCAATAATGCTAATTGTATGGCCATACACTGACACATAGGCGTCCGTCAGTTCCTCAATGAATCTCCTAGTCTTTCCCTCTCTACCAATAATTCTCCCACTCAACCGCTTAATGTCAGACTCCGATTTTCCGACAAAATCTCTCAAATCAATAATTATTAGCATAGCCTCCTCGTCATCCAAGAGCCTTCCAGCTTTCTCTGGAGAGAAACCTCTGCCAATGGCCAAAACGACTTCTTTTGCCCTGAAAAGCATTGAGGGATCGGCTGTTTTGGGCGCAAGGTTGATGCTTACGTCGCCACTTTCACTGTTGACTTCAAGCCGTATCCCAAGTTTTCTTTCAATAAGCTCTTTTGTGGACGCATTCGGGCCAATGAGAGCACCTATACGGCTTTTGGGGATTTTCACAAAAGTGCTAGGCCTTGCCATTCTCTATGACTTTCCTGTACATCTCATCAACTGATAATACTCTTACTCCTAGCCTTTTGAAGTATCGGTTAAGATTCTGCAGGTCACGTTTAAGAAAAGTGGTTGCCATGGGATGGGAAAGAAGGACAGCCTGTGCCATGTCGAAAAGAATCGGTTTGCCTCTCCATACCATTACGTTGTATTCACTTATGTCGCTGTGAACCAGTTCTGCTCTCTGGTAGAGTCTTCTGACATATTCCAAGAGCTCATTGTAAATGAATCCGGGATTTTTAGGAGGCAATTCTTTCAATTCTGGGGCGGGATAACCATTTTTACCTATGAATTGCATTACTAACACGTTTTTTCTTATTGCAATAGGTCTAGGAACTTTGACTTTTGCTCTTAGAGCTAGGTGCAAGTTTTTGAATTCTTTCGTTGCCCACAAAAAAACTAGGGATCGCGTGTCATGTCTTACATGCTTAAATCTGGGATCGCCTTCGATGTATTGGAGTTTGCCTTTTTTGAACTCTGCTGCTACTGTTAAATAAATCTTGATAGCCAGCTCTTTTCCATCTCGATCTTTTCCCCAATAAATTCTAGCCTCTTTTCCAGCTTTTACAACGCCGTGGATTTCGTCTATTGTCCCTTTGTTTAAGAGCTCATATATCGTCATAAGAGTGGATTTGTCGAATACTTCTTCCATAACCATTCGTTCGGATGAAAGGTCTTTACGCAGCAACCGTTGCTCCCGCTCGTAACGGTCTTCCTTGTGGGCAAGGCGTTTCATTGCTTTGCGTTCAGACATCCCAAATTCCCTTTTTTCTGTCATCTTATTGGACAAGGATTCTTATAAATTGGGTGAATCGCGTCTCTTGCCATGTCAAATCTGAACTGACCTCAAAAAGGCTCTGTTCCATTCCTTAAATAAGTGTTGCTTTAGTATATTTCATCTATACTTTCACAATTTGAGCGTGGGGAACGCCTGCAATCTCTAGAACAGCATCTGGATGCACTAGACCCTTTTCTACAGCTTTTTTAACAATTCTTCGTCCAATCATGTTAACTATAGTTGATTGCTGAATCAAGTCTACAGCCTCTTCTAGGCTGACTAAGGCGCCCTTGTAGAATTCTTCGCGGATGTGGAAGACTATTTTCCCTTGTTTCAAAGTTTTACCTAACATGTTAGCATCGCACATTGCCAGCAGGATACATTCGCTCCGTCTCTGCAGGTTTATGTAAACGTCCAATGTTTTTTCGCTTCTATGAGCTTAGACTGCTTTTACTGATGATTTTGCGCCACACGCCTCACACACTAAAAAGAAGAGCCGCTTCTCTTTCACGATTCTCGTATCTGGACGCTTGCAAACAGGACATATGACGAAGTTTTCAGTGTATATGCGTACTAAGCGTTCAAGTGTATTATGGGGGAACTTACCCTGAAAAGTGGCACGTGTCTCTTCCAAGGTGGCAGCTGTAGCCATTTCATTTGTCAAAAATTTCATCAAATGACGTGGGTCGCGATTTAGTGTGTCTGCGATTTCCTTGAAGTTACGGATGTACGTGCGCATACCGATTACAGAGGAACGCACTCTAGGAATTTCAAAGCGTTGCCCAGTGTCTTTTTCCTGTGGAAGTTGAGATTGAGCACGCTTTAGAAGTTCTTTGTAGCTTTTCATCATCGATGCCTCCATGTTCAGTTGCTTAAGGAGAAGGAAATGGAGTTTAAAAGCTTTTAACAGTTTATTGGATAACTTCAGTTGTGAATGTGTATTTTATGGGTAACATATATCTTTATACAGGCACCAGCGGGGAAAAAACAGTTAACGCTCTGGGCTTGGCTTTGCGCTCAGTAGGTCACCACCACACCGTTGTCATAATTCAATTTTTAAAATGGTGGAAAAACACAGGCGAGTACAAGATGAGAAGCATGCTCAAACCCTACTATGAAATCTACCAGTTCGGACGTGAGGGGTGGCACGGACTAGGAAATCTGGACGAGAGGGATCGAAAACTGGTAAAGGAAGGGCATGCTTTCGCCAAAAGAATCGTCGAGGAAAAGAAGCCACATCTACTTGTCTTAGACGAGATTAACTTGGAGATTTATTGTAAACTTCTGGACGGGGGGGGGGAGAGAGAGAAACCATTGCTTTTCTGGATACCATGCCGAAGAAAACAGATGTTGTTCTGACTGGAAGATTTGCGCCAAGGGAGTTATTTGACAAAACGGATTTTGTTAATGAAATCATAGACATTAAATATCCTGAGGAGTTGATTTCTACAAAGGGCATCCAATACTGCGGAGAGAGCGAGTTATGGAAGACAATACGCCTATTTTTACTCCTCAAGATTTCTTACGATACGTAGCTTCTGTAAAGGACGTAAGTGTAGAAACATTCCAAATACCTCCACGAATGATCATAGTCTATCAGCGCCGCCACTTTGACTTTGTCAACCAACTCATTGAAGGTAAACCCGTTGAATGGTGGTGGTATGGCGACCGTTTACGTTTGCACGTTGGTTCTCTCAATAATATCCAAATCGTTGTGACAATGAACTTTGTTGGTTCCCCAGCCGCCGCAATGGTCTTCGAGGAACTCATTGCATGCGGTGCCAAAAGAATTTTCGAAGTGGGAATTTCAGGTGGAATACAACCTTTCTTGAAACCAGGCGATATTGTTGTTACTACTGAAGCAGTATGTGACGAAGGTACCACGTGCCAATATTTCCCAAACCAGCGAAGGTTTGTGACTTCTCCAATTTTAAAACGCTGTCTAACTGAAACCTTAAGCAGGAACCGTGTCAGCCACCATGCGGGCTCAGTTTTGACTACAGATGGTGTCTATAGAGAAACAAGAAGTAAACTAGCGAAGTTTCGGAAAATTGGGGTTTTGGCGATTAACATGGAAACTTCCGCCCTTTATGCCGTTGCGAAGCATCGAGGCGTAGAAACAGCTTCGGCACATGTAATCTCTGCCATTCTGAACGAGTCTGGATGGCAACCAGCCTTCAGCAAAAAGCAAGTTTTGAGCAACACAGAGATTCTATTGAAGATGGTTACAGAGGCGCTTTCAAAAGCTTAAAGACATAGTTTAGAGAATTCTTATTTCTCGTTTGCTGGTGCAAACTCTTGGCTGAGCCCTATACCCATCCTTATATTCCAAATTCGAAGCCGGAAATCAAAAAAGCAATGATGGAAGAAATTGGCATAGAAAACATCGACGAACTGTACTCTGATATTCCAAAACGATTTATGCTAAAACACAGGTTGAACCTGCCAAGCCCAACATCTGAATATGAAGTTAGACGCCACGTAGAGTCGCTATTGGCTAAGAACAAAACCTGCCAAGATATGCCTGTTTTTTTAGGTGCGGGGTGCTGGCCGCACTATGTACCTGCTGTGGTTGATAATATTGTTCAACGAACCGAACTTCTTACCTCTTACACGCCTTATCAACCTGAGATTTCTCAAGGTATGCTTCAATTACTCTTCGAATATCAAAGTATGATCTGCGAACTTACTGGCATGGATGTAGCTAACAGTTCCTTGTACGATTGGGCTTCAGCGCTAGGAGAAGCTGCGCGAATGGCCATGCGCATAACTGGTCGTCGAGAAATTCTGGTTCCCAAGGTTATTCACCCCGAACGCTACGCCACGTTGGAGACGTACATTGAACCGATAGGGATGGATGTTCAAAAAGTAGGTTACGAAAGAACAACTGGACAGTTGAACCTAGAAGATTTAGAGACAAAAATTTCTGACAAGACTGCATGTATCTACATTGAAAACCCTTCTTACTTAGGCTTTGTTGAAACGAAAGGCGAGGAAATTGCAGAAATCGCTCATAACCAAGGAGTCTTATTTATTGTCGGTGTCGACCCCATTTCACTTGGGGTTTTGAAAGCTCCTGGAAATTATGATGCAGACATTGTTATTGGCGAAGGGCAACCTCTCGGAAACCCTATGAATTTTGGCGGTCCTCTGCTCGGAATTTTCGCCTGTAGGGACGACATGTCAATGATTCGGCAGATGCCTGGGCGAATTATTGGCATGACTACCACTCGAGATGGAAGCAGTAAAGGTTTCTGCATGGTGCTTCAAACTCGTGAACAGCATATTCGACGGCAAAAAGCTACATCTAATATCTGCACTAATGAATCTCTATGCGCTGCTGCGTCTGCAGTTTATTTGGCGCTACTTGGACCCAACGGCTTGAAAGAACTCGGCGAAACTATTATGCTCAAGGCGCATTATGCTATAAAGCGTTTGTCAGAGATTGAAGGCATAAGTACACCTGTTTTCCAATCGCCCCATTTTCAAGAGTTCACTATAAACTTCGCCAAATGGCGTATTAGCGATGTACATGAAAGATTACTGAAACGTAATGTTCAAGGCGGAAAGGATATCTCAAAAGAGTTTCCAGAACTTGGTGAAATGGCACTTTACTGTGTCACAGAAGTGCATTCAAAAAAGGACATTGATGAATTAGCCGATATTCTGGAAGAAGTTCTGCGAAGAGGTGAGAATTGATGACAGATTTCAAGCAAGCACGCTGGAACGAACCTGTTATCTTTGAGCTTGGATGCAATAGTCGTAGAGGCTACATAGTGCCTAAGATTGAGAATTCTATTAGGCAAACGGTAGGCGACGTACAGACTTTGCTCCCTGAGAAAGTACGTCGCCAATCCCCTCCAGAACTGCCTGGACTATCAGAGGTTGAAGTTGTTCGTCACTTTACTAGGCTTTCTCAAATGAACTATTGTGTAGATTTAGGACTTTACCCTCTTGGAAGTTGCACGATGAAGTACAATCCAAAAATCAACGATCTCTTAGCTAGCTTGCCATCTTTGACTCAGCTCCATCCATACCAAAATGAGAAGAACGTGCAAGGCACGCTTGGAATTCTCTACGATCTAGGTAAGTGGCTCGCTGAAATTACAGGCACCTACGAAATCTCACTTCAACCTGCAGCAGGGGCGCATGGTGAATTTTTAGGCGTCCTCATAATGCGGGCTTTCCACAAGCTTAACGGGAACCTTTCAAACCGCACTGAGTTCATAATACCCGACTCTGCTCATGGGACTAATCCTGCGAGCGCCACAATGGCTGGCTTTAACGTAATAATTGTGCCTTCCAACAAAAGTGGATGCATAGATATTGAAGCGTTAAAAACAGCTGTTTCAAACCGAACAGCTGGTTTGATGCTAACCAACCCAAATACGTTGGGCATTTTTGAAGAAAATATCGGAGAAATCGCAGACATAATTCACGACGCTGGCGGGCTGCTTTACTACGACGGTGCAAACCTCAATGCAATTCTCGGCAAGGCCAAGCCAGGCGCAATGGGCTTCGACATAGTTCACATAAACATCCACAAGACCTTTGGCACGCCGCATGGTGGGGGAGGACCTGGTGCAGGGCCAATAGGTGTATCTGAAGAACTGGAAAAATTCCTTCCTGTCCCACGAATAGTTTTTGATGGTGAGAGTTATCATTTGGACTATGATAGGCCTAGTAGTGTTGGTAAAGTCAGAAGTTTCTATGGAAATGTGGCGGTTCTCCTCAGAGCATACGCTTACATACTTAGTTTAGGCGCAGAAGGATTGAAAGAAGCCGCAGAGGTTTCAGTGTTAAATGCAAACTATCTAGTTAAGAAGATGGAAGGAATCGGTGCTTATGAGCTGCCCTACGATGCAAAGAGGCCGAGGAAACATGAATGTGTATTCAGCGCGAAACCGCTTCAGAAAAGGAAAGGTGTAAGGGTCATAGACATTTCTAAACGGCTCCTTGACTATGGGATTCATGCGCCCACCACTTATTTTCCATTGATTGTGGAAGAGGCTTTGATGATTGAACCGACGGAATCTTTTGAAAGAGAGGAGCTTGACCGCTTCGTTGAAGCTATGCGGAAGATTGCTGATGAAGCAGAGGTTAACCCAGATTTAGTTTTGAGAGCGCCCAGAAACACTGCTGTTACGAGGTTGGACGAGGTAAAAGCTTCACATCCAAGAACCATGGTGCTAAGCTGGAAAATGTATAAGAAAAGAGGCTCTCAAAAAGCACTGTGAAGAAGTAATCTTATTGGACAAAATAGCTTTTACTCATTGAAAACCGAGTAGAATATTATTTAACAGCGTTGGGAGAAAGTTCGAAGTCGTTGCAGTGTCCAAAATCCTGAGATTGGGTCGACGTTTGCTGAGAAATGGCAGAGAATAAGAGGGAGAAAGGAGAAGCTAAGAATATTATCTTGCAGGTTTTGCATTTGGTTAATTTCCAAGTTACATTCGAACGTTCTCAGCGATGCTCAAGTTTTGACTTCTCTAGGAAGGTTTATGTTTAGATTTTCTACATTGACTTTTAAAGGTCGTATCTGTTTTGAAGGTTTCGGTGCGATTGTTTACGGTGTTGCGTGAATTGGCTCAAAAAGGTGGTGAGACCTTGGAATTCGATGTGGGATTCGTTACTGTCAAAGATGTCTTGGAAGAATTGGTGAGACGGCATGGGAAAGAGTTCAAAGACTACTTATATGATGAAAAAAGGAGGGTGCGGGAGCATTTGCAGTTGCTTGTTAATGGGAAGAGTGTAAGCTTGTCGGAGGAGTTGGAGACGCGGTTGAGGGAAGGAGACGAGGTAGCGATTGTTCCGCCTGTAGGCGGCGGCTAACTCTTTCTGCTTGCTGTTTATCGGTTTAGTTTCTTTTCATAGATTAGTTCAGTTGTGGGTTCTTCGCTGTTGAAGCCAATCTCAGTGAGAGCGGCGGAGATTATGGGTATGTTGCACGCGAAGGCGTAGACGTTTGTGATATCTTGTTGGCAGGAGTAGGTTTTGAAGAATCTTATCATGTCCCTGACGCCTTGGTGGTCACCATCGATATAACATGTCTGGAAGGCTTTTTCTTGCCACACGTTTTTTACGGTCTCGTCTATTAGAACTAAACCATCAATAGCGTCGTTGCTTTCGTGTATTATGGCTTTTTTGTTGACGATGAATCTAGCGAGGTCTTGGTTTTCCAGCGTTGCCCACGCAAACAGGATTGTGTAGAGGCCTGCGGATTTTGTGAATATGTCCGAATTTGTAAGGAACTTCCATATTTTCTCTGCATCGCTTCTCTGTGCCCACTTGCAGTTTTTTATTTTCTCAATTTGGAACCCTTTACATTCCATGATTAAGAAGTCTGAAACTTGTGCGAAGCCGAGTTTTTTGAGTGCTTTTTGGGCCACTTGGTTGTCAGAGTCTGTCGCAAGCATTGCTGTTTTGGCTCCTTTGGTCTTAGCCCATTTCAGGCAGGCTGTTGTTAATGCAGTAGCGATGCTTTTGCGTCTGTAGTCTGGGTCAGTTCTAGCGGCTTGCAGCCATGCTTCGCCAGGTTTTTGCAGTGAGACACGCATTATGCCTACGGGTTTGTTGTTTAGTGTGGCTGTGAGTAGTATGGCCTGTCTTTCCTTTAGCCATCTGTCCCAGACGTTGGTAATGTAGTCGCCCCAGTTGAACGTGTGTTCACAGAATTTGAAGACTGCTTCTTTGTCACTTTGTTGGGCTGGGCGTATTGTGGGTTGGTTCTGCATGGCTGAAAGAAGAGACTGTTCTATTGTATTTAAAAGTGGAGATTTCTAGTGTGCATCACCCTTAAACTAAGATCTGTATTTTAAGCTCTAGAATATTTGTCCAACTTTGTGTATGTGCAACTGCTGATCCTCTCCAGTTTTTGTATGGTTCCAAATGGAAGCCTAATGGAAGCCAAATGATTTATACACACGTAACTTCAACATCAAAGTTATGACTCTGTTATTTCTTGAACTCAAATGAACAGGCAGAGGCTGAAAAGCCCCATCCATAACCAAGCGTTAAAACAATGTCACCTTTTGCAAGTTTGTTTCTAGAAACTATTTTTTCAAGGATAAATGGCAAACTTGCTCCGGCTAAATTTCCATACTCCTTAAGCACTTCATGTGACTCTTCAAGTTTTTCAGGTTGAATCCCGTAGTGTTCAGCTATGAGGTTAAGTATCTTTTCGCTGCCGGTGTGGACTGCCAATTTTTTCGTGACTTTCATGATTTTTTCAACATGTTCTCCAACCAGTTTTCT
The DNA here is from genome assembly GCA_023131225.1 of Candidatus Bathyarchaeota archaeon. Classification (NCBI taxonomy): domain Archaea; kingdom Thermoproteati; phylum Candidatus Bathyarchaeota; species Candidatus Bathyarchaeota archaeon. The sequence goes on from JAGLZW010000006.1 coordinate 25,460, forward strand.
AAGAACCAGAGAAATGTATTTGACGCCAAGTTCTGGAATTTCTCTGTCTAGGTGTGAGTAAAAGCCAAAATTGAATGGCTCGTTTAAGGCTGTCAGTCTGGTGTAACCAGCTAAATAATCCATCTTTTTAAAATTCGTGACTTCCACAATTTTATCAAAGGACAGGCCGCTTCCCTCATTTGACACAATGATGCTGGCTGTCCCGTCTCCAAAGAGGAAAAACTCCATGGTGGCAATCCATTTTCTCAACTCCATCTGCCTTCTATCTTTGTGCATTATCGAGTTAATTTTGCTGATTTCCATAATGTCTTTCATGCCTTGTACTTGATTATAAAACCAATATGAATTTACTCCAGAAATGCAAAGCAGAACGAAATCTCTTGGGTGCGCCGCAAGATAGTTTTGAGCGAGTTCAAGTGCTTTCGTGAAGGCTGTACACCCCATTCCTTGAACATTGACATGGTTAACATAAGGGTTAAAGCCAAGTTTCCGAATCAGAAGCTGGCTGAGACCTGGACACAAAAATGGGTTCACATCATAAGTTGCAATAAAATAATCTATTTCTCTAATAGAAAGACCTGCATTTTCGACAGTGTGCTTACAAGCCTCTAGGCAAAGGTTGACTAGGCCCGTTTCGCTCAAAATAGTCTCTGATTTTGAAGGTGAATCAGCATATTTGACTAGATGTCTATTTGAGACTCCTAAGTTCAGGATGTTCCTTTTAATACCATCAGGAATTTGGCATGGAAAGACTTCCATGAGTTCATCTGTTGAATACCTACTTTTAGGTGCGGCCGTTGATAACTGCAATATCTGCATGTCAGTAAGAAGGATGAACGGAATCATAAAAAGATTTATAATAATCAAGGGTGAATGAAAGAGAAAAAATAAGTTTTTATTTTTCGAAATTTCTTCATGGCGAAGCTAAGCGAACGCTTATTGAGGTAGACAATCGTTATTTAAGATTCCATTTCGCCAACGCCAAGTAACTGTTTTAGCGACTGCACTTCTTCTCTTAGCATTCCGATTTCGCTTTCCAAGGCACTAGCCTTAGCCTCAGCCATTTTTTTCAATCCGTCAATTTCCAATAGGAGGTTTGCTCGTTCTGTTCCTAAAGTTTTTAGTTTTTCTCTCAGGTTTTTCAGCGTATTCACAAGTTCTCCCTCGATTCCTTTAATCTTTTCCGCCACTCCTTTTATGCTTAACTCTTTTTTCTCTTCTCTTTTCCCGCCAGAACGGAATTTATTTCCACATTCTGGGCATTCAAACATTCCAAAAACAATCTCGGTGGTGCCACCCGGTTTTGAAGTCTTTCTCGAAATAGACCATGTCTTGAAAGGAACGCTGACTTCAGTTTCACACTTTGGACATTTAGCCAAGACTTGCAGCTCCAATATGATTAGGCAATATTTTGCTAAAATGCTTTGTTATCATAAAGGCTGGTTTGGTTCGTCATAGTGGCAACTTGTGCAAGAATCTAAAAAAAGAAAGGGTGAAGGTTATATGCTTATTACGAATGAGAGGCGTTCAGCGAGTTCTTTGTAACGGTTTCTTATGGTTACTTCTGTGACTTGCGCAATTTCGGCGATTTCTCGTTGAGTCTTTCTTTCTCCTGTTAAGACAGATGCGATGTAGCTTGCAGCTGCAGCGATACCTGTGGGGCCTCTTCCTGAAGTCAATCTCAACTCCTTTGCGGTTGCTAAGATCTTATGAGCTATCTCTTCCACTTTGCCCTGCATCGTCAACTGATTCGAAAACTTCGCGATATATTGACTTGGCTTAAGTGGTGGAATAAAGTAATCAAGTTCTTTGACGAGGAAACGGTAGCTACGGCCAACCTCCTTCTTGTTTATGTTTGAAGCTTGGGCAATTTCTTCCAAAGTTCTTGGAAGAGAACACTGCCTACAGGCAACATATATTGCAGCAGCAGTTACGCCTTGAATAGACCGACCGCGAATTAGACGTGCCTTTACAGCCCTTCGATAAATTACTGAAGCGGTTTCGAGAATGTTTTTGGGCAAGCTGAGGGCATTAGCAATCTTGCTAATTTCTGAAAGTGCAAAAGCCAGATTCCGTTCCGTAGCATCTGAAACTCGAATACGCCGTTGCCATTTTCTAAGACGATAAACCTGTGCCTTTTGGCCAGGTGAAAGACGCTTGCCATAAACATCTCGGTCGTGCCAGTCAATCACAGTGGATAAGCCTTTATCATGAATCGTATACGTCAACGGTGCACCTACACGTATTCTTTTAGCCCGTTGCTCATCGTTAAATGCCCTCCATTCAGGTCCCCTATCCTGAAGCTTTGCAGCAATGACAATACCGCAATCCATGCAAACAATTTCAGC